>JAJXYM010000171.1 GCA_021780585.1 Deltaproteobacteria bacterium | reverse complement strand
GGCCAGGGCAATTTTAGCCATCGCGGGAATCCCTTCGGCGGCGGACAGGCCCGAGCGCGCGATTGGCAGCGCCGTCCGGAGCGATCGGTCCGCTAATTTGCTCCCTGTGATATCGTTCCTCGCGCCCGCCGCGCAACCGGCGACCGAATTTTCCGGCGGCGCCGGCGCGGAGGGCGCGTGCGGCCGCGTCGATCGGCTATAATAAACGGCGCTAGCGGCGGCGAACGATGCTGTTTTGTCGCGCGCAATGCCGCTATGATTCGCCCTTCGGAGTTACGCGGATGATCGCCATTGTCGATTACCGGGCCGGCAATCTGACCAGCGTCGCGAGCGCGCTCGAGCATCTCGGGCATCGCGGCGAAATCACCGATCGGCCGGACGTGATTCGCGCCGCCGATCGCGTGATTCTGCCGGGCGTGGGCGCGGCCGGCGCAACCATGGAGAATTTGCGCGGACTCGGCCTCGATCGCGTCCTGCGCGAGGATGTGGCCGGCGCGGGCAAGCCGTTTCTGGGCATATGCATCGGGATTCAGGTGTTGTTCGATCGCAGCGAGGAGGACAACGCCGAATGCCTGGGAATAATTCCGGGACGGGTCGTGCGTTTCCCCCATTCGGTGGACGGCCGGCCGCTCAAGGCGCCGCAAATCGGCTGGAACCGCGTGCGCCAGACGAAAGCGCATCCGCTCTTCGCGGGCGTGCCCGACCATGCGCATTTCTACTTCGTCAATTCGTATTATCCGGTCCCGGACGATCCGGCGGTAACGATCGCGACCAGCGATCACGGCGTGGTATTCACCGCCGCGATCGCGCGCGGCAACGTGATGGCGACGCAGTTCCATCTGGAGAAGAGCGGCGCGGCGGGCCTGCGGATGCTGGATAATTTCTGCCGGATGGGGAGTTGACGCGATGTTGGCGAAACGGATAATCCCGTGCCTCGACGTGCGCGCCGGCAAGGTGACCAAGGGCGTTCAGTTCCTGAACAACGTGGACGTCGGCGATCCGGTGGCGATGGCGAGGTACTACTACGGGCAGGGCGCCGACGAGATCGTCTTTTACGATATCACCGCCTCCAACGAGCGGCGTGGAATCATGATCGAAGTGGTGCGCGCGGTCGCCCGGGAAATTCATATTCCATTCAGCGTCGGCGGCGGCCTGCGTACGGTCGAGGATCTGCGCGCGACGCTGCTGGCGGGCGCGGAGAAGGTTTCGATCGATTCAGGCGCCGTGCGCAATCCGAAGATAATCGCGGAGGGGGCGCGCGCCTTCGGCAGCCAGTGCATCGTCCTGTCGATGCAGGTGCGGCGGCGCGCGGCGAGCGCGGAATTCCCCTCGGGATGCGAAGTGGTGATCGACGGCGGACGCACGCCGACCGGCCGCGACGCGCTGTTATGGGCGCGCGAGGGCGAGCGGCTGGGCGCCGGCGAACTGTGCATCAATTCGATCGATCGCGACGGCGCCAGGTCGGGCTATGATCTTGAAGTGACGCGGATGATCGCCGACGCGGTGGGAATTCCGGTGATCGCGTCGGGCGGCGCGGGCGAACCGCGCCATCTGCTGGAAGGCTTGACGGCGGGCGGGGCGGACGCCGCCATCGTCGCCTCAATTGTGCATTACGGAGAGCATCCGATACCGGCGTTGAAGCGCTATTTGCGCGGTCACGGCGTCGAGGTGCGCGATGCGCCGGAGATGGAAAGGAGCGCCAATTGAAAATCGCGCTGGTGGTGGCGGATTTCAACTTCGACGTGACCTCGCTGATGGCGGAGCGGGCGCGCCGGCATGCGGAATTCCTGGGGGCCGAGGTCGTGCGGATCCTGCACGTGCCGGGCGTTTTCGACATGCCGCTGGCGGTGAAAAAATTGCTCCGGCGCAAGGATGTCGACGGGGTCGTGATGATCGGCGCGGTGATCAAGGGCGACACCGGCCATGACGAATTGATCGCGGGCGCGACGGCTGGCGCGGCGGTCGATTTGGCGCTGGAGTTCGACAAGCCGGTCGGTCTCGGCGTGACCGGTCCCGGGATGGACCGGCTGCAGGCGCTCGATCGGATCGACAACGCCAAGTACGCGGTCGAGTCGGTGGTGCGGATGATTCGCGGGCTCAAGGAAATCGAGTAGCTGACAAGCTGTTAAGAAATCTCAGGGGTGGCGCGTTGCTGGCGGGATCGCGAATTCCTATACTCGGGCGCGTGGCGGCGACGGCGGACGGCGGCGGAATTTTGGGACGGCAGACCTATTCGACGCGCGCGGCCGCGCGCATCCTGGCGGTTTCTCCGGATCGGATTCGTTATTGGGTCAGGCGGCGGCTGGTGGCGCCTTCGGCGGCGCGCGGCCGGCGCTATCGCTTTGACTTCAACGATCTGCTGCTGATGCGGATGGCGAAAGAGCTGCTGCCGCGGCGGCGGCGGATCGGCCCGCTCAAGCGCTGCGTCGAGCGGGCGCGCGGACCGGCGCCAGCGGCGCGGCCGTCGGCCGCTCTCAAACTGCATAACGACGACGGCCGGATCGTGCTGCGCGAGGGCGACGCGCTGATCGAAATCGAGACTGGCCAGATGCTGCTGCGCTTCGGCGCGCGGCGCGCGGCCGGCAAGCTCGAGGATGGTTTCGGCCTGGCGCGGGTGCGCGAACGCTTCGAGGAGGCGCGCCGGCTGGCGGAGTTCGATCCGCTGCGCGCGCTCAAGCTGCATAGCGAATTCCTCGGCCGCGAGCCGCGCGACTTCGCCGCGCATATGCGGATGGCGGCGCTGCTGGAGGGCGAGGGCGATC
The DNA here is from genome assembly GCA_021780585.1 of Deltaproteobacteria bacterium. Classification (GTDB taxonomy): domain Bacteria; phylum Desulfobacterota; class Binatia; order Binatales; family Binataceae; genus JADMIL01. The sequence continues at coordinate 8,466 of JAJXYM010000171.1, read as the reverse complement.
TGAACGGCGCCTTGCGCCATCTGCTGGGCGCGGCGGTGATGGCGCCGGCGAACGCCGCGGTCAATTTGCGTCTGGGAACGCTTTATCGGCGGCGCGAGGATTTCGATAACGCGCTGCAATGCTTCGAGCGGGCGGCGCAATGCGACCCGCTGTCGATCGACGCGCATCGCAACCTGGCCGAGCTTTACGAACGCGCCGGGCGCCGGCGCGACGCCGAACGCCATCTGGTGACGCTCGATCGCCTCTGCCGCGGCGGCAATTGATTCCGCGCCCGCGCCGGTTTCAGAGTTCGTCTTCGGGCTTGATCGCGCGGAATTGCGCGAGCAGCAATCCGTCGTAAACCAGCTTGCATAGGCCGCCCAGCACGAGCGGCCAGCCGAAGAGCGACGCTTCGAGCAAGGCGCCGGCCGGCAGCGGCGCCAGCGCGCTGGCGAGACTGCGCGGCACGTTGGTGACGCCGGCGGCGGCGGCGCGCTCCTCCGGCGGCACGACCGCCATCACGTAGGATTGGCGCGCCGGCACGTCCATCGAGGACATCGCGGCGCGCGCCAGCAAAAACGCCAGCGCGAGCCGCGCGTCGGTCATCGCGCCGGCGATCATCAGGCAGAGATTGGCGGGCACATGCGTCCACGCCATCGTGTTGATCCGGCCGAAGCGCGCGGCGATACGCGGCGAAAGCAGTTGCGAGGCGGCGCCGAGCAGCCCCGTGCAGAAGAAGAACCATCCCGCCGCCTGCAGCGATAAATGGAAGCGGCGGAACAGCCAGAGCGCGAGCAGCGACTGAATCGCAAGGCCGCCGCCGAACGAATCGAGACAGAACAGCGCCGAGAGCCGAATCACGATCGCGCGGGATTTTGCCAGCGGCGCGGCTCCGGCGGCGGGCGGTTCGCGCTCGATCGCGGGCGTCATCGCGAGATAGACGATCGCGGCGACCACGCCGATCGCCGCATAGCCGGCGAAGGCGAAGCGTTCGGCCGCGGCGGCCGCGAGATGCGTATGGCGGGCGACGATCGCGGGGATGCCGCTGGCCAGCGCGCCGATCGCCCCGGCGGTCGCCCCGGCGACGTTGTAGATCGAGAAAATCGCGGTCAGATCGGGCGCGGCGACGGTCTCGGCGAGCGCCGCCTGCTCGACCGGCAGGAACAGGCTTACGTCGCCGGCCGAGGGATTGAGCGTGCCGGCGACCGCGATCGCGAACAGCGGCCAGAAGGCCGTGACCGTGGCGAAGCCGATTCCCGTCGCGAGCATCAGCAGGGCCGCGCCGATCAACGTGCGGCGGCGGCCGAGGCGATGGGCGGCGAGGCTGATCCAGAGCGTGAGCGCCGCCGAACCGATCAGCGTGCCGAAGACGATCGCGCCGATGCGCGTGGCGCTGAAGCCGATCGCGGAAAGATAGCTCGGCAGGATCACGCTGACCGCGCCGTCGGCGAAGCCTCGTATCGCGCGGGTCGCGACCAGGCGCCGTGAATCGGCGCTGGCGGAGCGCGCAATCATACGCGTGGCGCCCCCGGACGCGCGCTCACGAGGCGTTCGCAAGGCGGGTTCAGGTTGAATCCGCGTGTCTCCCGGCGATAGTGTTCATCAGCGAGAGCGAGGCGTGCGCGGCGGCTGAATGGCCGATCGCGACGTGGAACGGTTGAATTGCGCCGCATCGGCAAAAATTATCATGCGGAGCGACCCGCGCCAGCGGCGGCGCGCGCGGGCGGTTCGCGGTTCGAGGCCGCTTGAATCCCTTCGACTTTCCGGAGCTGTATTTTCTGATCGACGCGGCGGGCGCGCTGATCGCCTTCCAGGAGAAGGACCAATCATGGGCGGGCGCGCTGGCGTTTTCGAGCGAGGAGCGGGCGCGCGGCTTCGTCGCGCAAAGCCGGCTCGAAGTCGCCGAGGTCGCGGCGATCGCGACCGACGACTCCGCCAGCGTCGCGGCGCTGATCGCGGCGGTCAAGCGCCGGCCGATCCGCTACCTGCTGCTCGATCTCGACTATCGCACCGGCGCCTGCCGCCAGGTCGATTTCGCGGGCGACGGCTTCGGCGCGCTGCGCGAGCGCCAGTTCGTCGCGGCGCATAATCATGCCTGACGACGCGGCTCCCGGCGTCGCGGAGATCATGGCGGCGCGCCAGCGGATCGCCGCGATCGTCCGGCCGACTCCGCTGATGCGCAGCACGACGCTCGATCGCATGATCGGCGCCGAAGTCCATCTCAAGCCCGAGAATCTGCAGAAGACCGGCGCGTTCAAGATTCGCGGCGCGTACAACCGAATCGCCGCCCTGACGCCTGCCGAGGCGGCCCGCGGCGTGATCGCGGCTTCCGCCGGAAATCACGGCCAGGCGCTCGCCTGCGCCGCCCGCGTCGCCGGCATCCGCGCCACGATCGTGATGCCGCAAACGGCCGCGATCGCCAAAATCGACGCGACCCGCGGCTACGGTCCCGAAGTCGTGCTGGCCGGCGCCGACTATCAGGAGGCGCGGGCCGCGGCCGAGGAAATCCGCGCGCGCACCGGAGCGCTGTTCGTCGACGCTTACGACGATCCCTTCGTGATCGCGGGGCAGGGCACGATCGGTCTCGAAATCGCCGACGAACTCACGCCGGACGTCGTGATGGTTCCGACCGGCGGCGGCGGACTGCTCGCCGGAATCGCGACGGCGCTCGCCGCGCGCGCGCCCAATGCGGAAGTGATCGGCGTCGAGGCGGCGGGTTCGCCGCAACTGAGCGCCAGTCTCGCCGCCGGAGCCGCGACCTCGATCGCCTGTCCGGCCGATACGATCGCCGACGGTCTCGCCACCGGCCGGATCGGCCGGATTCCGTTCGCATCGATCCGCGCCCACGTGCGGCGCGCCGTCACCGTTGATGACTTCGAAATCGGCGAGGCGGTGCTGCTGATGCTCGAGCGGCTGAAGCTCCTGACCGAAGGGGCGGGCGCGACCGCGCTGGCCGGCGCGCTGAAGATCCGCGACGAGCTCGCGGGCAAACGCGTCGTAATATGCGTCAGCGGCGGCAATATCGACATCAATCTGCTCGATCGGATAATCGGCTACGGACTCGCCAAGGCCGGCCGTCTGACCAGCTTCACGATCGATTTGCGCGACCGTCCGGGCGAGTTGCGCAAGCTGCTCGAAATGATCGGCGCGACCGGCGCGAATATCCGCGCGATCGGCCACGACCGCACGCGCCGCGATATTCCGATCGGCGGCGCCCGCGTCACGCTGGAGGTCGAAACGCGCGGCCTCGGCCATCGCGACGAGTTGCGCGCGCGCCTCGCCGCCGCCGGCTACCGGCTCGACGGCGACGGCTGAGCGCGCGCGCAAATCCTTGCCCATCCGGCGCGGATGACTATGCTGGCGGTAGCCGCGTCAGGAGGCGGGAGGTTGCGCCGATGGATCTGAATTTCACGTCCGAGGAAGCAGCGTTTCGCCGCCAGGTTCGCGCCTGGCTTGACGACAATCTCCCCACCAGCGGCCTGCGCGGCTTCGACCGCAACGCCGATCGCGATCAGAGCACGCTGAATCGGCTCAAGGCGTGGCAGCGCCGGGTGCAGGAAGCGGGTTATCTTGCGCTCGCATGGCCGAAGGAATACGGCGGCCAGGCGATGGACCCGGTGCGCCAGTCGATCGTCAACGAGGAGATGGTGCGGGCGAAGGCGCCCGCGCTGATCGGCGGAATGGGCATCGCGATGGTCGGCCCGACGCTGATTTCGTGGGGCGACGACGAACAGAAGACGCGCTATCTGCCGAAAATTCTCGCCGCCGAGGAAATCTGGTGCCAGGGCTATTCGGAACCCGGCGCCGGCTCGGACCTCGCCTCGCTGCGCACGCGCGCGATTCTCGAAGGCGACGAATTCGTCGTCAACGGGCAGAAGGTATGGACCTCGAACGCGCACTTCGCCGACATGATGTTCTGTCTGGTGCGCACCGATCCCGACGCCCCCAAGCATCGCGGCATCTCCTACGTCCTGATCGACATGAAGACCCCCGGCATCACCGTCAAGCCGCTGGTGCAGATGACCGGAGAGCGCGGCTTCAACGAGGTCTTCTTCGATAACGTCCGCGTTCCCCGCCAGAATCTCGTCGGCAAGCTGAACGAGGGCTGGATGGTCGCCAACGCGACGCTCTTCCACGAACGCAACATGCTCGGCTCGACCACCACCACGCGGATGCTGCTCAACCGGCTCAAGGCGCTGGCCGCGTCCACGATGCGCGGGGGACGGCCGCTCGCGCAGGATCCGGTCTTCCGCCAGCGGCTCGCCGATCTGGAAATTCGCGTCGAAGCGATGAACTACCACATGCTGCGCCAGTTGACCGATTCGATTCGCGGCCGTAATCCCGGCCTCGGCGCGTGGGTCAACAAGCTGGTCGGCACCGAGCTCAATCATGATCTCGCGACCGCTGCGATGGAGGCGATGGGGGACTACGCGACGCTCGCGCGCGACGACCGGCATGCGCTCGACCGCGGCTTCTGGCCGTACGAATGGATGTTCTCGCTGGGGCTGGTGATCGGCGGCGGCACCTCGCATATCCAGAAAAACATTATCGCCGAGCGCGGCCTCAAGCTGCCGAAATCGCGCTGACCGACACGCGCGCCGGAGCAACGGGAATCACGATGGACTTTGGATTGAGCGACGAACAGGAGCAGTTGCGCGCGAGCGCCCGAAGCTTTCTCGCCAGGGAATGTCCGGCGCGGCGGATGCGCGAAATCGTCGCCGACGCCGCCGGTCTCGCACCCGAACTTGATCGGCAAATCGCGCAGCTCGGATGGACCGGGCTGATCGTGCCGGAACAGTTCGGCGGCGCCGGCCTCGGGATGCTCGACATGGCGGTGCTGCTCGAGGAATGCGGCTACGCCGCGCTGCCCGGTCCGTTCCTGTTTTCCGCCGCGATCGCGGCGTTCGCGCTCGCGGCCGGCGGCGGCGAAGAGATCAATTCGCGCTGGCTTGGGCCGCTCGCCGCCGGCGACGCGATCGGCACGGTCGCGATCGCCGAAGCCAACGACAGCTTGAATCCCGCCGAACTCACGACCGTCGCGCGCCCGGCCCCTTCCGGCGCGGTGCTCAACGGCGTCAAGATGTTCGTGCCGTACGCGCAGGCGGCCCAGTTTATCGTGGTCGCGGCGCGCACCGGGCCGGGCCCGCGCGAGGTCGCGCTCTTCGTCGTTGACGCGCGCGCGCCGGGCGTCAAGGTCCGGCCGCTCAAATCGCTCGATCTGACGCGCCGGCTCGCGATCGTCGAACTGGACGGCGTACTGGTCGAACCGGCGGCGCGTCTTTCCGGCGACGCCGCGCTTTTCGATCGCGTGCTCGACGCCGGCGCGATCGCGATCGCCGCCGACGCGATCGGCGGAACCCAGCGCGCCCTCGACATGGCCGTCGAATACGCGCAAGTGCGCGAGCAGTTCGGCAAGCCGATCGGCTCGTTCCAGGCGATCAAGCACGCCGCCGCCGAAATCGTCGCCGACCTCGAACCGACGCGCGCGCTGCTCTGGTACGCCGCCTACGCTTTCGACGCGCTCCCGCGCGAGGCCGCGCGCGCGGCCGCGATGGCCAAGGCGCGCGCCGCCGACGTTTACAGCCGCGCCGCCGGCAAGGCGGTCCTGATGCATGGCGGAATCGGCTTCACCTGGGAGCACGATATCCATTTCTGGTTCAAGCGTGCGCGGCTCGACGAGAGCCTGTTCGGCGCTCCGCCGTTCCATCGCGAGCGCGTCGCCGCGCTCGGCGGCTACTGACGCCGCCCGTCGCTTACGCCGGCGGCTTGCCGGCGGTCGCGGGCTCGCGATGACCGGGTCCGGGGTCGCCCTCATGCAGCCATTGATCGCCCGAGGCCGACGATTCGCCTGAAATCGCGTAGGCGCAGGCCGCGCCGATCAGGCTCGGAATCACGTAGGGATGGCCTCCCGTGGTCTCGGCGACGAAGACCACCGCCGTCAGCGGCGCCTTGTAGCCGGCCGCGATAAACGCCGCCATCCCCACCGCGGCGTAAAGATTGAACGGCGGCGCATGGACGATCGCGCGGCCGAAGACGCGGCCGATCGCGCCGCCGGTCAGGAACAACGGCACGAACATCGCGCTGACCCCGCCCGCGCCGAGCGAGAACAGCGTCGCCGCGAGCTTGAAAAACGCGAAGCAGACCAGCTCGCCGGGCGGATAGTTGTTGCGCAGGATCTCCCGCACCGCCTCGTAATTCGGGCCGATCGGTATCAGCGCGCCCGGATAGAACGTCACGAACAGCAGGCCGCAGATTCCGGTCAGCGCGCCGCCGATCATCAGCTTGCGCGGATGCGCCATCGGCGAGCGCACGACGAATTTCCGCACGCGGCGAAACAGCGTCGTGAAGACCATCGCGATCACGCCGCAGCCGAGGCCAAGGATCGCCGACCAGAGCAGATCGATCGAGCGGAAACCCACGCCGTCGGCGAAACCGAACAATGGCGCCGGCCCGAGGATCGCCGCCAGCGTGCCGTAGGAAACCACCGACGCGATCAGCGACGGCAGCAGCGCCTCATGCGCCAGGTCGTCCTTGTACGGCATCTCGAGCGCGAAGACGATCCCCGTCAGCGGCGCGCGAAACACCGCCGCCATCCCGGCGCCCGCGCCGCTGATCAGCATCAGCCGCCGATCGCGTTCGCCGAGGCCGAAGCGCTCCAGTTTCGTCCACAGCCACGAGCCGATCGCGCCGCCGCCGTAGATGCTCGGTCCCTCGAGCGCGGCGCTGCCGCCCGATCCCACCGTGGTCACGGCCGCCAGCAGCTTCCACCAGAACGGTTTCACGTCGATCGCGCCGCCGCGTTCGTGATAGGCGCGGATAATTTCCTCGGTGGAATGTTCGTTCGGGTCGGGCGCGCGCCGTTGCATAATCACGCCGGTCAGATAAAAGCCGAATATCAATCCGGGCAGGATCGTCCAGTGATGGCGCAGATAAAACGGCAGCATCCGCGCCCAAATCGTGTCGAGCAGCACCGTCGTGATCAGCGTGATTATCAGTCCCGTGACAATTCCGATCAGCGGCGCGATCAGCAGCCATTTCTGAATGTCGCGCGAATAGATCGCGTCGAGTTCGTCATGCGCCGCGCTGGCGTAACGCCGGAGCAGCGGATGGCGATAGCGGTCGGCGTTGAACACGCGCTTGAGCATCGTGGGAAAATTGGGCACTCCGAAAACTTCCTTTCCTCCGGGGTGGGCCGGCGCGACGTTCCCGCGCGCCGGCGTTTTACGGGCGGCGCCACAGTGTCGCATCGATTACCCGGCGTTTGCCACCGCGCCGGCTCGAATCGAAGCGTCGCGATCGCGCGGCGTTTGCTTCCGGCGGGCAAATTGTCTAAAAGAAAGATTACTGCATATATGTTGATCGTCGGGCGGAGTCCGCATCCCGCCGGATAGCCGCGAGGGCTGTCGGCGGCGCTCGCCGCGCGCGACCGAGCGAGGAAGGTTCATGGCAAAAGAGACGCTTACGATTACCGACAACCGCACGGGCAAACAGTACGAAGTTCCGATCGAAGAGGGCGGCGTGATTCGCGCCGCCGCCCTGCGGGATATCAAGGCCTCCGCCGACGATTTCGGCCTGATGTCCTATGACCCGGCCTTTACCAATACCGCCTCATGCCGCAGCCGAATCACCTATATCGACGGCGACAAGGGCATCCTGCGCTACCGCGGCTACCCGATCGAGGAGTTGGCCGAGAAGAGCAATTATCTGGAAGTCGCCTATCTAATCGTCAAGGGCGAACTGCCCGACCGCGAACATTACACGGCTTGGGAAAGCAACATCCAGACCCATACGATGGTCCATGAAAATATCAAGAAGTTCATGGAGGGCTTTCGCTACGACTCGCATCCGATGGGTATGCTGGTGAGCACGATCGGCGCGCTCTCGACGTTTTATCCCGACGCCGCGCAGATCACCGATCTCGAATCGCGCCGCCTGCAGACCCGCCGCCTGATCGGCAAGGTTCCCACGCTGGCGGCCTTCGCCTATCGCCATACGCGGGGCCTGCCCTACGTCTATCCACAGAACGAATTGAGCTACACCGGGAATTTCCTCTCGATGCTGTTCCGGATGGCGGAGCGCGATTACAAGCCGAATCCGGTGCTCGAACGGGCGCTGGACGTGCTCTTTATCCTGCACGCCGACCATGAACAGAATTGCTCGGCCAACGCGATGCGCTCGGTGGGCAGCTCCCAGGTGGATCCATATTCCGCCGTGGCGGCGGCGACCGCCGCGCTCTATGGGCCGCTGCACGGGGGCGCGAACGAAGCGGTCATCCGGATGCTGGTCGAGATTGGTTCGCCCAAAAACGTCCCGGACTTCATCAAGGGCGTCAAAGAGGGCAAGCGCCGCCTGATGGGCTTCGGCCATCGCGTGTACAAAAATTACGACCCGCGCGCCCGGATCGTCAAAAAAATCGCCTATGAGGTGTTTGAGGTCACCGGCCGCAATCCGCTGATCGATATCTCGCTGGAACTCGAAAAGATCGCG
>JAJXYM010000318.1 GCA_021780585.1 Deltaproteobacteria bacterium | reverse complement strand
CCCGCCCCACCGCTCCTCCGCCGGCATCAGGCCTCGCGTCCACGACGCGCACTTCGAAGGGGAGCGAGGGAATTTTGCCACGCCCGCGGCTTCTGTAACAGCGGGTCGGCGCGGCGGGCGGCGTCGCGCCGATGGTTGCGCGGGCGGCGGCCATGCTACGTTCCGACCAGCGGCGGATTTGCCGCACGGGGAATCGACGCGATGGAGATCAAGGGCAAAAACGCGATCGTGACGGGCGCCGCGCGCGGTATCGGCAGGGGAATCGCGCTCAAACTGGCGCAAGCGGGCGCCAATGTCGCGCTGGTCGATCTGGGCGATCCCGCCGACCCGGCGCTGACCTACAATCTGGCCGCGCAGGCCGAGCTGGCGCGGACGGTCGCGGAGGTGAAATCGCTCGGCGTCAAGGCCGCGCCAATCCTCGCCGACGTGACCCGCTTCGACGACTGCAAGCGGATGGCGCGGGAAGCGGCGGACGCGCTCGGCGGCGTCGATATCCTGGTGAACAACGCGGGGATTATCGCGATCGGGATGGTCGCGGATTTTTCGGAGGCGCAATGGGACCGCGTGATGGCGGTGAACGCGAAAGGTCCGTTTCTGTGCGCCAAGGCCTGCCTCCCGTATCTGGCGCGCGCGGGCGGCGGCGCGATCGTCAATATCGCGTCGATCGCGGGCAAGACCGGACGCGCCGGAGCGGCCGCGTATTGCGCCAGCAAGTTCGCGGTGGTCGCCTTCACCCAGGCGCTGGCGGAGGAGCTCGGCCCGTCCAATATCCGCGTCAACGCCGTATGTCCGGGGTATCTGCGCACCGCGATGTGGACCGAGGTGCTCAACAAAGCGGCCGGCGCATGGGGCGACGGCGCGGGCGACAATCTGGAAAAAATTTCGCGTCACGGGACGTTTCTGCGGCGCGAACAGACGCCCGAGGATATCGGCGAGGCGGTGGTTTATCTCGCGGGCGCGGGCAACGTCACCGGGGTCGCGCTCAATGTCGCCGGCGGCGCCGAGGTGCATTAACGATTGCGCGGCGCGGCGGCGTCGGGTCGTTTGCGCGTCGCCGCCCGAATGGTCTAGAGAGAAATTGAATCACGGCGCTCCGGACGGAAGGCTTCGCCGGAGCCATCTAACGTCAGCGGTGGAGAGGACAATATGCTTGGGACGCGCGGTTTCAGCCACGTGGCGGTCAGGGTGACCGACGTCGAAAAGTCGAAGAACTTTTACGAGAAGATCGTCGGCCTCAAGAAAATCCCTCGCCCGCAAATCAAGATTCCCGGCGAATGGTACGGGATCGGAGACAACCAGCTCCATATCATCGGCGGCGACCGCCGTCCCGACGGCATCGACCCGACCGGTCCGCATATGGCGATCGAGGTCGAGGATTTCGCGGCGACTCGCGCTAAACTCGACGAGTTGGGCATTCCCTATCTTGACGGCACGGCGATGCGCTCGCGGATGACGCCGGAAGCGGCGCGAATGGTCGGTCAGCAGCTCTGGATCCAGGATCCGGACGGCAACGTAATCGAGCTGCGGCAGAGCGCGGCCTGATGTTGCGTCGCGCCGGGTTGGCGCCGCAATAATCGGGGCGTTTTTCGCTTCCGGTCCGGCGGCTTCGACCGGGACCGGCGTTGCCGTGCGTAAATGGCGGGGGCGGGTTGACTGTGCCAGCCGGTTCCGGTTAGCTGATGATTCTCGCCCAACGGTGGGGCTGTAGCTCAGTTTGGGAGAGCGCCTGAATGGCATTCAGGAGGTCGCGCGTTCGATCCGCGTCAGCTCCACCAATAAAATCAGGCGTTTTCTCGTTCTCGGCCATAGGCAAATGGCCGGATCGTTCGCATTTGTCAAGAGCAACGCACGAACGGGGCTGTTACTGGACAGTCCACCGTAAGGCGCAGGTCGAGCGCTCGAGCCGCGAGATCACCGCCTGAAACTGGCCCTCTTCTTAAGAATCTACCTCGTGGCCCGCGCCAACCAACCTAACCCTGTGGTTCTCCCCGGCAGCGCGACGAGCGTAGAATCGGTGGGGAGTGAGCTTGCCGACGATCCGAGTCCAACGCCTTATGGAACGGTGAATTGGTACGCCTCGACACCATTCTACTAACGTTGGCTCCCCACCGAAGGAGGAACACGCGGAGGGCGGAAAGCCAGAGAGGTCCACAATGACGGAAGAACCACTTGCGCAGGAAACATTCGACGAACTCGCTGAGGCAGAGATTGAAGAACCCAGCGAGCGCATCCTCAGCGATCACGACATCGAAGCAGCCTATTCTGACGCTTCTTTTCGCGTCATCTATCAGTCCAACAATTATTTTCTCCCGCAGATCCGCGATCTAATAAACAACCGAGAGGTACTTAACCTCCGACCCGAGTACCAAAGACGCCTGCGCTGGTCAGCGAAGCAAAAGTCTCTTCTCATAGAATCTCTTCTACTCAATATCCCAATTCCTCCCATCTTCCTGTACGAGAGCGAGTTAGCTCGATACGAGGTCATGGATGGTCAACAGCGACTCAACGCCGTCCATCAGTACCTCGAAAACGATTTCGCTCTTACAGGCTTGGAGAAGCTCACGTACCTTTCTGGCCGACGCTACAAGGCGCTACCGCCGAAGGTGCGACGGGGTCTCGACCGAGCGTCCCTGAGCGCTATCGTTCTGCTGCACGAGACTCGGGGTGACGAAAGCGATCCGTATGTCGTCCGGCGCTTGGTGTTTGAGCGCCTGAACACTGGAGGTCGCCCCCTCAACCCTCAGGAAATCCGTAATAGTCTGTTTCAAGGTCGCTTCAATGACATGATCGTGGAACTTGCGCGCAACGATACATTCTGTCGAGTCTTCAATATACCTCGATATACTGAGACAGATCTCAATGAGTATTATGAGAATCCTGAACGACAGAAAAACCGGCTCTACCGCACAATGGCGGACTGTCAAGTCGTTCTGCGATTCTTTGCGCTTTTGAATGATGACGACATTCGCGGCTCGATGCGCAGCATCTTGGACCGCTGCATGGCGAGAAATCAGAATGCTACAGACGATTCGCTTAGAGACTCCCGCCAAGCTTTTGTTAGAGCTATCGAGGCATGCCATAGGATTTACGATGGCGAGGCATTTCTACTACCGGCGTCTGAGAAAGGTACAAGGCGCATATCGATAGCGCTGTACGACGCTAACATGGTTGCGCTCTATCGTCGTCAAGCCAAGATTGACGAGCTAGTTCAGAGGCGTGACCAGATTCGGTCCAAGATTAGCGAACTGTTGCAGACAGACCTCCCATTGCTGACGGCGAAGGCAAATACAGCGCAGTCAATCAAGGACCGCATCGCTGATGTCGGCCGGGTTTTAGACAGCGTCCTGTGACAATCGCTATCGCTCCGCGCTTTAAGACAATCGAGGATGAGTTCAAGGCTGCCCTTTCGGTCTTGGACGGCGTTCTGACTTACATTGAGAATTACAAGCCCGAGCCCGCATTGAGAGTGATGATGCTGAACAATACGATCGTCGCTCTCGTGTCGACAATCGAGGAGACACTACGAGACCTGTTCAATGAGTATCTGGCGATTCTTGAAGAGGGTTTCAGTGATTATCGGTGGCTTCGAGCTCAGTTGCGCGGTGCGAATTTAGAGTCTGCAATCCAGCTGCTCAGAGAACATAGGTCAGAATCAGATTTTGATGCCGTCGCTGTGGTAAGAGACCTGTCAAGATGCTTGGAGGGCGCTCGCGATTTTCGACTTTTCAAGGAAGAGCTGACCTACAACAGGGGTAATTTCCGGTCTCGGCAACTGACAGAGATGGCGAAGAATCTGGGTATCGAACGAATGTGGGAACAAATCTGCGATTCGGCCGAGGTCGAAACCTACACCGGCGAGGCGGTGCTTATGACCCGCGTGATTAGGATGACGGCGCTATGGAATGAAGTGTTTGACGAGCGCGACCTGGTGGTCCACAGCATATCCAAGGCGAGGGGTTGGGGCGCGGAAAAGATTCGCCAGGCAGCGTTGCTGTTCAGCCTCGTTATCGCGCGAGTGGAGGCGTCTCTCGTTGGAGACGTGAGCGCACTTATCGAGCAGCACGATCAGCGTCTTGCCGCTGCGCCGACGACTGGGGACGAAGAAGGCAAACGCTAAGGGCGGCTGCGGGTTCACTCTCCATGAGTCAACGGTGAGATCTTGGTCTTCATTGACTGTCGACTTAGGTGTCCCTGCAAACGCTCTGTCGCAGAAGCGAGATCCTCGCTGCTGACGATGTTGTAGCGGTCGAATACGCGACGGGTTTTGTGTCCGCTCAGTTCCATCGCGACGCGCTCCGGGATGCCGGCGCGCACCATGTTCCGAACTGCCGTGCGCCGAAGGTCGTGCACGATGATTCCGGAAATGCCTGCTGTCTTGCAGGCTGTTTTCCACGCCTTGCGGAAGTCGCCGATCGGCTCGCTCTCGTAATGGAAGACGAACGAGCAGGCTGGGCGGCTTGGGTATACGCAAGCGGTTGCCCGCTCAGCAACCTCCCGGCGTTCATAAGTGGAGTCGATTGATGATTGATATGTCTAGCCGTTCCAGTAATTTCTAAGCTCGGGGAACGCAATCGTCGTGCCGAAATTTATCGTGGTCTGGGGCGCGAGCGGCGCGTACTGCCGATACAACATCCATTGTCCCGTAATAAAGAAGCTCATCGGGGGCAGTCCCGGACGCACGAACGTTCGGCCGAGACCGAGGCTCAGCGGCAGCATCGTCGAGGAATGGCGACGCCAGCCGACCGTCCAGTTTGCCTCCGCGGACCGCAGATACCATTTGTCCCACAGGTGGAGTGCGAATACGGGCTGAAGCTCGAACGTGTTTTGCGCCGGACGGTCGGGCGACGTATACGCGAACGAAACCGGATTCTGGACGATGAAGCCGGCCAACAGTCCCGGGATGCCGGTGTATATGACGCCGAGCGTGGGACCCGCCTGCCACGCCCCCTCTCCGGCGCTTCTCGAGGTTGCGGTTGGAAGCACGAGCGAGGGTCCGACGCCGACCAACAGACCGGTCCTATTCCTGTCCGGCCACGGAAGAACCGCCACGTCGAATAACGCCAGGTCGCCGAATTCGGTGCGGCTTCCGCCTTTGGAAGTGGGGACCGTCACCAATGCCAGGGTCGGCCGGAGCAATTGCACGAATGGAAGCAAGGTGTTGGGCGGTATGCGTGGGATTAAGGGTCTTACGATAAGTTGGTTCGTTTCAACGTTCGTGCCGTAATTTGCCGGCGAGTAACTGTCCCTGACGAGCAACTGCGGCAGAGTGGTAAGCGGATCAGTGAAATCCCGCTCCAGTTTCTCTTCTTCGATCTCGGGAGATGTCGGCGCGGATTGAGCACGGAGCGACCCGGGAACCGTAACGGCGATCCATAAGATCACGAGCGGCATGCGGCAGGTGCGCGGCATCGATTCATTTCCTTCGGCTCTCATCCCGGGCCGAGCGTATTATGGCGGAAGCTAGCCATGTTATCCAGAAGCACGCTGAGCCGGGAAAGCCGATAGTCGTTCCTAGGCTTGATACTGGAAGCGCAGGATCTCTTCGGAGGCGCGGCGGAAGCATCGTGCAACCAGAGCTGTCCATCCGGTTTGATGGTTCGCTCCAAGCCGGCGTCCTGTGTCGCCGTGAAAGTACTCGTGGAACAGCGGCAGGTCATTCCAGTAAGGATCGCCGGCGAAACGCCGGTCGTTTTCATGGCCGGGGCGCCGTCAATTCGCGTCGGGAAGGAACACGCCGCCGAGTCACGTCCCAACTCGCGCGCGAGCTCAAACAGATTCATCATCCGTTCCGAGCCGATCGGGCATTCAACCTTGAGTTCATCGCCGTAGTAAAGATAGTAAGTTTCGAGGGCCTTCATCAGGAGGTAGTTAATTAGAAACCAGATCGGTCCTCTTCAATTGGAGTTGCCGACGAACACCGCCGTGTTCGACTCGCCCGGCGTGCAATCAACTCGATACTTCTGACCGCGAACTGAGAAGACGAATGGGTGTTGGGCGTGATTTCTGGATATAGAGCGGATACCGAATGGCGACAGAAACTCGTTTTCGTCCAGCAGGTGGCGCGACGCTTTAATCAGGCGTCCCGGGTCGGGACATCCGGCATGCCTTTGCTGACCAGCCCGGCGGCGGGATCAAGAACTATCGACTGGCGTTGCATCAAGTGAGGCCGCTTGCGCATGAACCATCGCAGCCGGTTGGTCAGTTCCGGGAGTTTGCGCGCCATATCCGTATTAACCACCGACGCCGCAAGTAGCGGGACCAGTCCCGCCATCGAACGAACCTTAAGCGGCGCTCCAGATCATCGCCGGCGTCGCTGTTGCCACGCGCAAACGGCTGACCAAAGGAACGATCTCCACGGTGAGGAGCGCGCCCGCCGCTCCATCAAATTTTTGTCAATTTCCCTTCAACTCTAAAATTGGCAGGCAATACTTATGCCTTGCTTATGAGATGCTTCTCTTGAACGATCTGTCTCCATCGGAGCCGACTGACACGTTTCGGGCCGCCCACTTCATGCGTCAAGGATTGCTGAGCGTCGAGCGGCGCGTCTCGTCGGTTCCTTGCATCTCCCCGGGTTTCGGGTCGATTCGCAACTCCCATGAAAGTCCGACCACGCAATTTCAGCCGGCGGCCGCCTCGCTCCCACGCTTCGCGTCCACTCACATCGGACTTGAGCGCCGAAACGGCGTCTTGTATTGCCCACCGCGAACCCCGCGGGACCAGATTGTTCTGGCGGGCTGGGTCGTCATTGCCTTGTTTGCGGCCGGGTTCTCCGGCTTCTTGCGGGTCTCGTATCGGGACGCGGGCTGGTCAGAGCCTCGGAAATCAATGGAATTTCGTCTTCCTCACAGTTGTGGCCCCGCGGTTTAGAAGGGCGGCGAATCGAGGCCGCCGACTCTTACCCAAACCGGGATGGACATTATGAAACTCAAGCGGAAGAATTTTGAGAAAGCGCTGAGAGGCCTTCACGTTGAGCTGGTGAAGCTTCAGGAATGGGTCAAACACAAAGGGCTCAAGATTGTCATTCTGTTCGAGGGACGCGACGCGGCCGGCAAGGGCGGCGCGATCAAATGCATCACGGAGCGCGTCAGCCCGCGCGTCTTCAGGGTCGTCGCGCTGCCGACGCCCACCGATCGCGAGCGGTCGCAAATGTATATTCAACGCTATATCGCTCATCTGCCGGCCGCCGGCGAAGTGGTAATCTTCGATCGTAGTTGGTACAATCGCGCGCTCGTCGAGCGAGTGATGGGCTTTTGCACCGACCAACAAGCGACGTATTTTCTTCGCATGTGCCCCCAAGTTGAGGAGGCCTTCATTCGGTCGGGGATCATTCTCATCAAGTACTGGTTCGAGGTGGGCCAGGAAGAGCAGACGCGGCGATTTACGTCGCGCATCAACGATGGGCGCAAGACCTGGAAGCTGAGCCCCATGGATCTCGAATCGCATCGCCGTTGGTACGATTATTCCCGCGCGCGCGACGAGATGTTCGCCGCCACCGATACCAAGACGGTTCCCTGGTATATCGTGGATGCGGACGACAAGCGCCGCGCGCGTCTCGATTGCATCAGCCATTTCCTGAGCATGATTCCGTATAAGGCGGCGCCGCAAGAAGAGGTTAAATTGCCGAAACGACAGAAACCCAACGGTTACAAGGAACCGCGGCGGCGCTACAATCGCGTGCCGAGCGTCGATTGGGACGGCTGACGCGGGAGCGCCCGAAGGATTCAAGATTATGCCGGCATTCGCCGCGAGCCGCGCCGCCACGCTCGCCTACCGCGCTTCAGTCGGCGAAAAACGACTCCTCAAAATGGTTTGCGATCGTTTGAGCCCGCACGTCGCTAGCTGCTCGGAGTGATCTTCGTAATTTTGGAGCCTTCAATTCCAATGCCCGCCATCAGACCCATCTGATCAAAGACGAACGCGTAAACGTCGGCGCGCAGGCTCGTTGTCGTCAGCGATCGCGCCGCGCCTTTGTCCACCACCACCACGCTGGGCCCCGTTCCGATCGCAAAACCGCCGCTTTTGTCCAGGTACTCCAGCGCCGAATCCGTCATGAAAAATAGTGCATAGCCGAATTGCTTGACGCCCGCCTGGAATCCATATGAAGCCGCGCCGGTTCGATAGTAGCCAAGGGTCCGCGACCCGCTGCGCAGCGCCCCGAATCCGAATTGCGCGCCGATCAAAAATGCGGCCTTTCTGATTTCCGGAAAGACGAGCACCGCCTTGGCCTTTGCGCCGAGAGCTTTCGCTTCCTCGTCGTGAGCATAGAGATTATCCAATGCCGCCGTTACCTTCTGATCGATTTCAGCTCCGGGCGGAGCGAACGGCGCGGCCTGGCAAAACCCCGCAACGGCGGAAGCGAGACTCAGTCCAAGCTGTAGCAGTACGATTAAGACTGTTCTTTTTACAGTCACTTTAATCTCCTCTTTATTGCGGATTTGTCGACCACGAAGCGACTGATCGACCTTCAGCCGCGCCCTCTGATCGCAACTCGGCTTCGCGGGCATGCGATAGTTTCCGATCTCCGATACCAGGGTTTCACGACCGCAAGTCCCGCGGTGGTTTCGAGCCGACTCCACGCCAGGGCGACCAGGGCCAACACGGCGGTCTGAAACAAGCCATACGCCAAAGCCGCCGTCACTGCGGGCGATTCCGGGAAGCTTGCGGTCGCAATCACAAGGCCGACCGCCACGTTGCGCAGGAGGTCGAGAAACCCATAGCCTTGCGATTGTCACCGCCCGGCTCACCCAACAACCACCCGGCAGCCAAACTCGCGCTCACCAGAGCGAGCATTCCCGCGAAACCGATCGGTCGGATGGCGGCCAGCGTCCGAAAGTGAACAACGAGAATCAATCCAACCACGCACAGATTGAGGGCGGCGCTGAGCCGTTGCGCCGGATGTTTCAACCGGTCCGCCAGCGCGGGACGCCATTGACGCACGCACAGTCCCGCGGACAGTGGCAGCAACTGACTGACGAGTAATGTTCCGACTATCTTTGGGCCATTCACTTTCAAAGCCTGGTCCGCCGCCATCAGCGGCATCAGGAACTGGAGAAGAAGCGGCGCGAGAACCGCGGACGATCCCGCCAAGACCACCATCAACCCTACCGCGACGGCCACATTTCCCCGGGCGATCGCTGTCAAGGGCGGGCCGTACGCGGCCCCGGGACACACCGCAATGATAAGAAAGCCCGCGGCGACCATTGGCGCCGAACGGAACCAAAGCAACAAGCCAACCGTGATCACGGGCACGCAGACGTGGTTCGCAAGAACGGCGCGAACCAGCAAATTCCAATTCCTCGCGATGTCGCCCACTTCGCGGAATTTCACCCGCAACCCGATCGCCGCCATCATTTCGATCAGCGTGGCGATGACGAAGAGGTTGATCAGCCGGTCGATCGTCATGAGTCCCGCCCCTTTGCCGCGGAACGAATAACGGCTTTGATGCTACTCTCGGACGGCGCCCCATACCCGTCCGGGCGAGGGAGCAGCTATGGAGAAAATCGCCGCCACGCTCGATATCAGCGTTATCGCCCTGATTCTCGCCGTTGCGATGTTGGCCGCGTGGAACGTCGGCAAACGAATGGGCGAACGGTTGTTGCGCAAGGGCGGTGTGGAACCGTCGAAATTCGACGACGCCAGCATGGCGCTTCTCGGCCTGTTGCTCGCCTTTACCTTCGGAATGTCGATTACCAAACACGACCAGCGGCGGTTGGCCGTCGTCGCGGACAGCAATGCGATTGGCGACTTTTATACCTGCGCCAGCCTGCTCAAGGAGCCCACGCGAACGAACTTACAGGCCGTAATTCGGCAATACGCCCAACTCCGCCGCGACCTGACTCGCGGGGAGCTCCGCAGTTCCAACCTTGAAAGCGCGCTGGCGAAATTCAACCAGTTGCACATCCGGATGACTGAACTCGTTGCGCAGGCGCTCAGCGATGGAACTCCGATCGCGGTATCGCTGACCAATACGCTGAACCAGGTGACCAGCAACCAGGCCTCACGGCTTGCCGCTTACAAGGACCGGCTGCCGACCAGCATCGTGATCCTTTTGTTCGCCTGTGCGATTGTCACTGCCCTCCTGATCGGACGCGAGCAAGGAGTCGCCAACAGCTCCGACATTGCCGGAACGCTGTCCTTCATATTGCTCGTGAGCATCGCGGTCTACGTCACGCTCGATCTGAATCGGCCGGAGCGCGGCTTGATCCGCGTAAGTCAGGAGCCGATCGAGCGGCTCCTGGCCTCGATGCCCAAATGAGTAACTCCGCTTAACTTCACGCCGGGGCGTCATCGCGCCGACGGACCGCGGCGAGAACTTGTCAACTCGATCCTAGCCAGCGATCTTCCACCGCTTCGCTTCGGGTTTCGGCGATCGCAAAGTCGATCGCACCAGGGCGGTCTCGAAATCCGGGAATCGTTTCGGCTTTCCTCCCGCCGCGGTCCATACGCGCCTGAGTATTCCAAGGGCGTCTTCCCGGTCGGCCCGAGGCGCGGGAATGAAACCAAGGGTCCTGGCGGCCGCGACGGCGCGAGCGGACGGCGCCGGTTCGGCCTTTTGCCAGATACCGCGCATCTCGCGGAGAAAGATGCCCGCCGTCACGTCGCCGACCCCCTTGCCGAGCGCCTTGAGTCGCTCTTCAAGATCGCGCGAGTCGCGAGCCTCGCCATGTAGCCGGTTCAGGCTGCCGTCATACCTGGCGATCAGGGCATTACAAACGTCAAGCAGCTTCGTGGCCGTTCGGAAGTCGTAACGAACATAGCCGCCGCGATCGAGAACTTTGACCAGCCCATCCCATCCCCGGCGAACGATCTTGCGGGGTTCTGTCAGCCCTTCCTTGACGAATTCCCGGTAGGTCCGGATCGCGATAGCGCTCGTGATTCTGGCGCCAAAGAAAAGCGCGGCCAGGAACCATTTGAAAATTTCCGCGTCGATTCCAGAGCCGAGGTCGATCGCGAGTTCGATGGAGAACGCGCCGCCGATCGCTTTCACCAGCGTCAGCGGAGTTTCGTGAGCGGAGCCAACCCGCGCCGGCGGCGGCGAATTTAATCGGGTCCGCCGGCGATCGCCAGCCCGCTTCGTGCGCTCCACACTCATCGCCGGGTCAATCCGCTACGGTCGAGCGCGGCCTGGCTGATTCACGGATGGCCGTCGAAGCTGCGCCGCGCGTATGCGAAATCCGCAACGATCAGGCCTGCCCGCGCCGGCTATACGGCCCTTGAACGGCGCGCGGACTCAG
>JAJXYM010000118.1 GCA_021780585.1 Deltaproteobacteria bacterium | reverse complement strand
TCTCTCGCGAGCCGCATCGTCGTCGCGCCCGGCCGCCAGCGGATCGCCCTGGCGCTGAATCGCGCGCTGACCGCGCCCGGCGTCGAACCGACGCTCGAAGCGGCGCTCGGGATGATCGGCGCCGCCGCCGCGAGCAACGCGGCCGCCGCCGTCGCCGCCGCTATCGCCGCCTATGGGCGTCCGCTCGGTCGCGATCAAATCTCCGCGATGGCGCGCGCGCTCGCCGCGGTCGAACCGGTCGCGGGACGGCTCGCGACCCGCACGCTTCGCGGCCTCGTCGTGATCGACGACAGCTACAACGCCAATCCGCGTTCGGTGCGCGCCGCGCTCGAGGCCGCCCGCGAGAGCGCCGACGGTCTCGGGAGCAGGCTGATCGTGGCGCTGGGCGAGATGCTCGAGTTGGGCGCGCTCGCGCCCGCGATGCATTCCGGCGCGCTCGAGGATTTGCGCCGCGCGCGGCCCGACGCGGCCGTGCTGGTTGGAGCGGAATTTGCCGCCGCGCTTGAACGGCTCGCCCCCTCCCTCCGCGGCGGCATCGCCGCCGAACTCGCCGCTGCCGCCGACAGCGTGCGCGCCGCCGAAATCGTCCGGGCAATCGTCCGGCCGGGCGACATATTGCTGGTCAAGGGATCGCGCGGAATCGCGATGGAACGAATAATCGCGGCGCTCGAAGGCTGAATCCGGCGAAAATCGCGCCGTTGCGGCCCCTCCCCGCGGACTTCCCGCTCGGGGCGCGCCTTGCGGTCTTGCCCCGCCTGTATTACAGGCTGAAAGCGATCGCGTTTCGCGGGGGCGACAAGGAAATGGCTGAACAGGGCTTGCTTGAAGGACTTCGGGTGATCGATTGCGGAACCTATGTCGCGGGACCGGCGGCGGCCACCGTGATGTCGGATTTTGGCGCCGAGGTGATCAAGATTGAACGGCCCGGCGGCGGCGACCTGTGGCGGCTGTTTTCAAAATTGCCCGGCGTCGCCAAGGCCGAACTGGACTGGTGCTCCGTGCTCACCAGCCGCAACAAGAAAAGCGTCGCGATCGATCTCGGACGGTCCGAGGGACGCGAGGCGCTGATTCGGCTGGCGCGTTCGGCCGACGTTTTCGTCACCAACTATCAGCGCACCTTGCTGGAAAAGTTTCGGCTCGCGTTCGACGACCTCGCCGCCGTCAACGATCGCCTGATTTACGCCCATCTGACCGGCTATGGCGACGCGGGCGAGGACGCCGACGATCCCGCCTTCGATGCGCTCGCCTATTGGGCGCGCTCGGGCCTGATGACCGGCGTGGCCGGGGCCGACGGTTCGCCCGGCTCGCCCCGCCCCGGTATCGGCGACCATCCGACCTCGATGTCGCTGTTCGGAGCGATCATGCTCGGCCTCTATCGACGCGAACGGACCGGCAAAGGCTCGCGCGTGACGACCTCGCTGATGGCGAGCGGGGCGTGGGCCAACGCGTGCGATATTCAGGCCAGGCTGCTCAACGCGGTCTTTCCGCAGCGTACAGCCGGTAAGCATCCGCCGAACCCGCTCACCGCCGTCTATCTGAGCAGCGACGCCAGGATGTTCCTGTTGGTGCAAATCGATCCGGACAACGAATTTCCGCGCCTGTGCCGCGTCTTCGGCCAGCCGGAACTGGCCACCAGCGAGCTGTTCGCGACCAACGCCGCGCGCGCGGAAAACGCCGGCGCGCTCTATGCGATTTTGCAATCGCAATTTGAGACTCGCGATCTGGCCGAATGGCGAGCCGTTTTCAAGGCCAACGACATCAAATGGGCGCCCCTGCCCCGCCTCGACGAGGTCGTCGAGGACGAGCAGATGCGCGCGTCCGGGGCGATCATGAAGCTCGATTATCCCGGCGTCGGCGCGATCGAAACCGTCAACAGTCCCGTGTTCGTCAGCGGATCGGTCAAACGCCCGCCTTCGGCCGCGCCCGAGATCGGCGCCGATACCGCCGAAGTGTTGCGCGGACTTGGCTACGGCGCCACGGAAATCTCCAAGATCTCCGGCGGGATGTGCGAAGGATGACGCGCGCGCGGCGCTAACTCCCGATTCAAGAGCGGCGTTTATGAGCAAAACGGAAATCGCGGTCTTTGGCGGCGGATGCTTCTGGTGCACGGAGGCGGTGTTCGAGCGATTGCGCGGCGTGAGCGCCGTGATGCCCGGCTATGCCGGCGGATCCAAGGAAAATCCGACCTATCGCGAAGTCGGCTCCGGTCGCACCGGCCATGCGGAAGTCGTCCGGGTCGAATACGATCCCGGGCAGGTGAGCTATCAGGAATTGCTGATCGTATTTTTCTCGACGCACGATCCAACAACGCTCAACCAACAGGGAGCCGACGTCGGCACTGAGTATCGTTCGATCATTTTATACGCGACCGATGAGCAGAAACTGCAGGCCGGGGAAATTATCGCCGAGCTGAACCGGTCGGTATTCACCGAGCGCCCGGTGGTGACGCAAATCGCGCCGCTGGACAGATTCTACCCGGCCGAGGAATACCATCGCGAATACTATCGCAATAACGCCGCCGCTCCGTATTGCCAATATGTAATCGCGCCGAAGCTCGCGAAGCTGCGCGCCAAATTCAACGAAATGCTCAAGGAATCACAAGGCGCGGCGGCCGCCGGGCAGCGCTAAAACCCGCCGCCGGAATAATTCGAGCGAGGTCCACGATGGGCGCGACGGAAAACAAGGATATGATCCGCAAGATGTTCGCGGATTTGGCCAAGGGCAATGCCGAGGGCTTCCTCGATAACTTCGCCGACGACGTGCGCTACACGATTATCGGCACGAGCAAATATTCGAGCACCTACAACGGCAAGCAGGACATGGTAAACCGCCTGCTCGGACCGCTCTCGGCGCAGCTCGAAGGCGGAATCGAACTGATTCCTGACAATCTGATCGCCGACGGCGAATTTATGGCGATGCAGGCGCACGGGAAGGCTAAA
Source organism: Deltaproteobacteria bacterium (assembly GCA_021780585.1). Lineage (GTDB taxonomy): Bacteria > Desulfobacterota > Binatia > Binatales > Binataceae > JADMIL01. Next base: position 8,380 of record JAJXYM010000118.1, on the reverse strand, counting down.
TCCAAAAACGGCGTCGATTACAACAATACCTATTGCCATGTGTTTCGCATAGTAAATGGCAAGATCAAGGAACTCACCGAGTATCTGGACACCGAACTGGTGACGCGCGCGTTCGGCAAATAGCGCGCCTGTCCTTTTGCGATCGAGGGAGCGCCGCGATGCCGAAACTGTCCGAACGCGAAATGCTCGATTTTCTCGCCGAACCCGGCCATCTGGCGCGGATCGCGACGGTCGCCGCCGACGGCGCGCCAGGCGTCGTCCCGGTATGGTTCATCCACGAAAACGGCCGCGTGATGATCACGCCGCGCAAACATTCGGCCTTTCTCGCGAACCTTCGGCGCGAACCACGCGTCGCGGTGACGATCGACGAGGAGGACGGACGGTATCGAAAGGTCCTGGTCGAAGGCCGCGCCGAAATTCTTTTCGAGGTCGGCGAGGACCGCAAATGGGACGACGTCTACCGCCGTATCGCCTGCCGCTACGTTGACGAGGCTTCGGCGGATTATTATCTGGTCGAAACGCGGGACCAGCCGCGCGCGCTGATCGGAATCGATTGCGCGCGGGCGAAAGTCACGACCTGGCGGATGCCCTCGGCCGACGAACCCTATTCGGGCATCTGGGCGCGCCGCTATTACGAGCCGGGATCGAAGATGGACGCGGCCCTGGCGGGCGCGTCCTCGGCGACGGGCGCAAAGCTCAGGGTGAAATGACGCCGCTCGCGGCGTCATCGCTTCAGGCAGGGAACGGCCAATGAAGGTAATCCGCTTTCATGCGACGCCGGAGGGCGAATCGCGGTTCCAGGAAATAGAGGTTCCGATCGATCAGCCGCGGGCCAATTCGTCCGGCGCGACGCTGCTCCAGTCCAACGCATGGGCGTCGCCGGGCGTGCGCTTCGTCGAGCTGCCGGTCGGCCTCGATCAGTCGTGGCATCATGCCCCCGCGCGCCAGATCGTGATGGTGCTGGCGGGCGTGGTGGAAGTCGAAACCACCGACGGCCAGAAGCGGCGCGCCACGGCGGGTCAGGCGTTTATCGCCGACGATCTGACCGGCCGGGGCCATTCAACCCGCGTGATCGACGGACCGGCGCGGGTGATGTTCGTTGAGTTGCCGGCGGGCTTCGACGTCGCCCGCTGGTCGGCGTGATCTACCCGAAACGTCACGCCCGCCTTTATCGATCGGCGGGCGATGGCGGAGGGGGTGGGATTCGAACCCACGAGCGACGGTAAGCCGCTTCCGGTTTTCAAGACCGGCGCCTTCAACCGCTCGGCCACCCCTCCGCGTCAGATCGACGCAAAAGCAATAACATTTCGCCGCATGGCGGCGCGAGAGCCGCCGCAATCGCGCCACAGGGCTGGCATTTGCGGACACCGTCCGAACTTTGCGCCTGTCAATTCGACGCGCCGGATGATAATCATCGCGCGCGGTGAGAACCTTGTCCCGACCGTCCGCATCGACGCAAGCCCGCCGCCCCTGACGCCGCAGCATGTCCGCGCACGATCGCCCCGTTCGCCCGTCCTCTCGCGCGAATCCACCAGCGCGCACGCGCCACGATTTCTTCGGCCTCGCCGCCGCCGGCACGACCGCGCGCCGTGAAGTCGTCGCCGGCGTAACCACCTTCGTCACGATGGCCTACATAATCGCCGTCAACCCGGCGATTCTCGCGGCGGCCGGAATTCCCGCCGGCCCTTCGATGGTCGCCACGGTCGCGACCGCCGTTTTCGGCACGCTGGTGATGGGCCTCTACGCCAACCGGCCGTTCGCGATCGCGCCCTACATGGGCGAGAACGCCTTTGTCGCGTTCACTGTCGTGCGGATGCTCGGCTTTCGCTGGCAGACCGCTTTGGGCGCGGTATTCGTCGCCGGCCTTCTCTTTATCGCGCTGACCGCCGCGCGCGTCCGGCAATGGCTGCTCGATTCGATACCGCCCGGATTGCGCCACGCCTGCGCCGCCGGAATCGGTCTGTTCCTCGCCTTCGTCGGCCTCAACGAATCGGGACTGGTGGCGCTGGGAGTCGCGGGAGCGCCCGTGCGGCTGGGAAATCTCGCGACGCCCGAGGCCGCCGTCGCGCTAATTTCGCTCGCGCTGATTTGCGCACTGACGATCCGGCGAACGCCCGGCGCGATCCTGATCGGTATCGTCGGCGCGACGCTCGCCGCGCTCGCGATGGGTGTGGCGAAACCGCCGGCGGCGTGGCTCGGGATGCCGCCGAATCCCGCGCCGATCGTTTTCGCGCTGGATTTGAAGGGCGCCCTTTCGTGGCCGGCCGCCGGAGTCACGCTGATTATCTTCACGATGGCGCTGGTCGACACGATGGGCACGCTGGCTGGCCTGGCGGCGCAGGCCGGCTTCCTTGACGACGCCGGACGCCTGCCGCAAATCGAGCGGCCGATGCTGGCCGACGCGCTGGCCACCACCTTCGCCGCGCTCGCCGGCACGACCACCGCCGGAGCCTACGTCGAATCGGCCGCGGGAATCGCCGCCGGCGGCCGCACCGGCCTGACCGCCGTCGTCACCGCCGCGCTGTTCGCCGGCGCGCTGTTCTTCGCTCCGTTCGTCGCGGCGATACCGCCGGCCGCATGCGCTCCCGCGCTGATTGTAATCGGGGCGATCAGCCTCGCTCCCGTCGCGCGGATCGATTTCGCGGATTTCACCGAGCTGCTGCCGGCCTTCGCGGTAATCGCTCTGATGGTCTTCACCTATAATATAGGCATAGGCATTACCGCCGGATTCATACTGTATACGCTGTGCAAGACCGCCGCCGGACGCGGCGCCGAAGTGAAACCCGGATTATGGTTTCTCGCCGGCCTCTCGATACTGTTCTTTATCTTCTATCCGTATCACTGAATATTCGGACCGGCCCGTTCACGACGCCGCCTTCTCGCGCATCGTGACGAACTCCTCCGCGGCCGTCGGATGGATGCCGATGGTCGCGTCGAAGCGCTCCTTGGTCGCGCCGCACTGGATCGCCACGGCCAGCCCCTGAATAATCTCGCCCGCGTCCGCGCCAATCATATGGCATCCGAGCACCCGGTCGCTCTTCGGCTCGACCACCAGCTTCATGAAGGTGCGTTCGTCACGTCCGCTGAGCGTATGTTTGAGCGGACGGAAGCTCGACTTGTAGATATCGATCGCGCCGAAGCGGGCGCGCGCCTCGGCCTCGGTCAAACCGACCGTCGCCAGGGGCGGATGGCTGAAGACGGCTGAGGGCACGTTGTCGTAATCGACCGCGAGCGCGCGCCGGCCGAACATCGTCTCGGCGGCGGCGCGGCCTTCGGCGATCGCGACCGGCGTGAGATTACGCCGATTCGTCACGTCGCCAACCGCGAAGATATTTTCGACCGAAGTGCGCGAATAACGATCGACGACAATCGCGCCCGCCCCGTCGAGCGTCACGCCGGTCGTTTCGAGGCCGAGTCCGCGCGTGTTCGCGATTCGTCCCGTCGCCAGCATCACGAAGTCGGCGTCGATCGCCGCGCCGTCGCTGAGCGCCGCGCGCACGCCGTCGCGATGCTTTTCAATCCGTTCGAGCTGGGTCGCGAAACGCAGCTCGACGCCCCGCTTGCGCATCTCCTCCGCCAGCGCCGCGCGCAGATCGTCGTCGAAGCCGCGCAAAAAGAGGGGTCCGCGATGCACCAGCGTGACGCGCGCGCCGAGACCGGCGAAAACTCCCGCGAATTCGACGCCGATATAGCCGCCGCCGACAATCACCGCCCGCGACGGCAGCGCGTGGAGGTGGAAGGCGTCGTTCGAGTCGATCGCCAACTCCGCGCCGGGAATCCGCGGCGCCGCCGGCCATCCGCCCACCGCGATCAAAATATATTTCGCCGTCACGCGCTCCGCGCCGATCGCGACCGTATGCGCGTCGATGAGCGTCGCGCGGCCGTTTACGATCGTCACGCCGGCGTTGGTCAGCAGCCGCTCATAGACGCCGTTGAGACGCGCGATTTCGGCGTCCTTGTTCGCGATCAGCGTGGCCCAGTCGAAGCGGCGCGGCCCGACCGTCCAGCCGAAGCCCGCGGCGTCGGCGAAGGCGTCGCCGAATTCGGAGGCGTAGACCAGCAGCTTCTTCGGGATACAGCCGACGTTGACGCAAGTGCCGCCAAGGTAGCGTTCCTCCGCAACCGCGACGCGCGCGCCCAGTTGCGCGGCCACGCGGCTCGCGCGCACGCCGCCCGAACCCGCGCCAATTACGAACAGGTCGTAGTCATACTTTTGCGCCATCGCCACGCCGCCTATGGACGCCGCAAGCGCGCCCCGCCGGCGCGCGTAACGGCGCGCCGGGTCCGTTCGCTCAACCGACGCATTATCATTGCGCGGCCGCTTGCGGCGCGTGTGCCGCCGGATGCGCCGCGGCCGGCTTTTCCGCGCCGCCCGCGCGCGCGAGCTCGTCGTCGATCACCTCGGACAGGCTCTGCGGCGATTCCAGTCCGACCATCTGCCGGCCGTTGATAAAAAAGGTCGGCGTGCCGCTTACGCCCAGCCGCTCGCCCTCGGCCTGATCGGCGCGAATTCCGGGCACGACCTGTTTGCCGTCGAAGCAGGCGTCGAACTTCTTCGTATCGAGACCGAGCTTCGCCGCGGTCTGCTTGAGCGACGCGGGATCGAGCTTTTTCTGATCGGCGAACATCGCGTCATGGAATTGCCAGAACTTGTCCTGCGCCGCCGCGCAGCGTCCCGCGACCGCCGCGTCCATCGCGTGCGGATGCATCCCGAGCGGAAAATCCATGTAAACCAGCTTGACGCGATCGCCGTACTTCGCCCGAATCTGCTTGACCGCCGGCTCCGCCGCGCGGCAATAGGGGCACTGGAAATCCGAAAACTCGACGATCGTAACCGGCGCGTCCTTGCCTCCCGTCCACGGATGGCCCGAGCTGGCCACCTGTTCGCGCGGCGCCTCGATCATCATCTTGACGTGATTGTCCGCACGCAGCTTGGCCAGCAGCGCCGTGCGGCGTTCGAGGTCGTAATGGCGCTGCATCGCGGCGATCAGCGCGAGCTTGATCTGATCGAACGGCTTGCCCCCGGTCTGCGCGTCGAGACCGGCCTTATGGCCGTCGTAATATTTCTTCGCGTCGGCCTCGGTCACTTGCGAGCCTTTGGGATGGATGCCGCGCTCCACATATTCGGCCGGCGTCAGATGGGCCTTTTTCGCGGCGGCGTCAACCAGGTACTTGTCCACGATCGAGTCGAGCGCGCGCTTGCGCAAATCGTAACGCTGATTTGAACTGAAGTTCTCGATTACCTGGGCGTCGACCTCGCTTTGCGTAATCCGATGGCTCCCGACGACGGCCAGCACCGGATCGGCGCCGCCGCTCGAGTTCGCCGCCGGCGACCGCCCCGCGGCCAGCGCCAGAGTCAAGGCGATCGCGCCAGCCACGACGGTCGCGCGCGCGCGCGGCCGCGAAATCCGGCCGGCGTTATACGATCGAAACGATTCCATGCATCAACCTCATTGCGGCCTGGGATACTAACCGCTATCCGCGACAACTTATCATGGCGCGCGCTCGATGTCGCGACGGAAAGTCGCCGCGAACCGCGTCCGGACGTCGCGTCGCCCTTTCATTTTCGTCGCCGCCCTCGCTAGAATTCGTTTATGGCTGCGCTCACGGGCAAATCGATTCTGATCGGCGTCGGCGGTGGAATCGCGGCCTACAAATCCGCGGAGTTGGTGCGCCTGCTGACCGCGCGCGAGGCGCGGGTCCGCGTCATGATGACCCCCAACGCCGCCCATTTCGTCACGCCGTTGACGCTCCAGACGCTCAGCCTCAATCCGGTCTCGAGCGATACGTTCAGCCTCACCCACGAATCCGAGATCGGCCATATCCGGCTGGCCGACAGCGCCGACGCAATCGTGATCGCGCCGGCCACCGCCGACCTGATCGCCAAGGCCGCCGTCGGCATCGCGGACAACCTGGTGACCACCGTGCTGCTGGCGGCGCGATGCCCGATCGCGTTCGCGCCCGCGATGAACGTCCATATGTACGAGCATCCGACGGTCGCCGAAAATCTCGACAAGCTGCGCGCCCGCGGCGCCACGATTATCGAGCCGGCGGCGGGCGCCCTCGCGTGCGGCTACGAGGGCCAGGGCCGGCTCGCCGATCCGGCCGCGATCGTCGAGGAAGTCGAACGGATGCTCTCGCGCAAGGACCTCGCCGCCGAGCGTATCCTGATCACCGCCGGGCCGACCCAGGAGGCGATCGATCCGGTGCGCTTCGTGTCGAATCGCTCGACCGGCAAGATGGGCTTCGCGATCGCGCGCGCGGCCTGGCGGCGCGGCGCGGCGGTGCGGCTGGTCGCGGGACCGTCGGCGCTGGCGACGCCGCGCGGCGTCGAACGGATCGACACCGTGAGCGCGGCCGAGATGCTGAGCGCGACCTCGCGCAATTTTCCCTGGTGCTCCGCCCTCGTCATGGCGGCGGCCGTGGCGGATTTCCGGCCGCGCGATCCCGCGCCGCAAAAACTCAAGAAGAATCCGCGCGGACTCGCGCTCGACCTCGCCCCAATCGCCGACGAATTGCCGCGCCTCGCCGCGCGCAAGTCCGGCCGTATCCTGATCGGCTTCGCCGCCGAAACCGAAGACCTCGAAGTCAACGCGCTCGACAAGCTCCGGCGCAAGCGTCTCGACATGATCGTCGGTAACGACGTTTCGCGCGCCGACGCCGGCTTCGCCGTCGATACCAATATCGTCACCATCCTCGGCGCCGACGGCCGTGTCGAAACCACGCCCAAGCTGAGCAAGGACGAAGTCGCCGATCTGATCCTCGACCGCTTCGCGGCGCTGCGCGGCGCGAAGTCGCGCGTCACGCCGATCCGCGTTTCGCGCTAGTCGCGCCGCGCCCGCCGCCACAATCCCTATTTCCGCCGGGCCGCCCGGCCGATTCCCGAAACCAGAACGTCCTGCGTGGAGTTGATCGCGTTATCGGAAATTATTACCGCCGCCGATTGAGGCCCGGCTTGCGCGGGAGTGAAGCCCACTCTCGGCAAGCCAGACCGGCTTTGAACAGAGATTGTTGATCGTCACAGGATGATCAAATTGGGCATGCGCAACATCAACTTGAATCAATATTCCAACCAGGAGCAACCCGGACAAGGATAGTCCGTAGCGAATCGACGCTCGCACAATCTTCCTCCCACTTTCGCGATTCTGACGCCATTTTGGGCGGAATATACTGAAATTCAAGTGCTGCTACAAACTGTTGCAGGTATCTTTATGCGTCAGTGAGCATCCAATCCGAATGGATTGCGTTCCAGATGAGCCAACAGGTCGGATCGCATCGACGACGCCAACCCATCCGCCGCGTTCTCCGCCTGCGGTCCCAATCGCACCAATCGCTGCAGATTCCGCCGCGACGCGGTCGCTCCCGCGATCGCCTGCGCTCCCATCGGATCGTACCGGCAGCATCGCGCCGCGCCATGCCGCGCCAGCACCTCCTCGATCGCGCCGCCTGACGCGCGCAGAAACAGCTCCGCCTCGCGCGGCGCCACGCCCACGTCGCCGCCGATCGCCCTGAGCGCGCGATGCCATTCGCGAATCCGGCGCAGGCCGCCGTCGAAGACCATCCGATGCGCGGTGAAGCCGACCAGCGGCGAATCGATCGCCCGCTTCAGCATTCGATCGAGCGAACGAAAATCGAGATCGAGCAGCTTGAGCAGAAGTTCGCGATAGTCCGCCTGATGCAGTCCGTCGAAGCGCGCCTCTTCGAGAATATGGCTGCCGATTCCATGGCGGAAATAGCCAACGAATCGGGTTGGCAGATAAAAATTGTGCGCGACGACGTCGGCCGCCAGATGCGCCATATAGCCCAGCGCGAAGGCCTGCTCGCGCTCGTTGCGCGACGCCTCCAGCAGTCCGGTTCCGGTGGTCCAGTTATGCGAATGGCGCCGCAGTCGGCTCTGCAGCCGGCGCCCCTGCACGATATCCGGCGCGAGCCCGCCGTAGAGAAAGACCTCCGGCAGATTGCGCAGCGCCGCGATCACCGGCGCGCCGTCGGGCAGCGACGCCAGCGTTTGCACGCCCAGAACGATATGCGTGACCGGTCCCCAGGCCAGCGCCGGAGCCGGAACGAGCGCGATCAGCGCGAGCGCCAGCCCAATCACCGTCGCGATAATCATGATGCCGTCCCCACACCGCTCGCGCCTGAACGCATCGATCGGCTATCCTCGCCGCTTAATCTTATGAGCGCGCCGACCGACTCGCCAAACCGCACGCTGCTGATCGCCTCGCTCCGCGACTACGTCGACCAGATGCGCGAGGAGGGACTGGACGGACTGCCCGCCACGTCCGGCAGTGCGGACGCCGCGCCGTCCGAAGCGGCCACGCCAGCGCGCCGCAATGTCGAACCGCCCGCGCCGATCGCGCCCGCGCCGTCGGCCGCAATT
>JAJXYM010000197.1 GCA_021780585.1 Deltaproteobacteria bacterium | reverse complement strand
CGGCAACGGCGCCTCCGCCAATGGCGCTGGGCGCGGCTTTGTCGCGATGGGTCAAACGTTCGCCAGCGAGCGCGACGCGATCGCCGCGATGCTCGATCGGTTCCGTTCGGGCGAGGCCAATGGCGAGGTCGCTTTCGCCAAATGGGCGGAACAGTGCCGCACCGAATGTATCCGCAGCGGCCTGCGCATGATCGCCGAGCGCGAGGGCTACCACGCCCGCGTCTTCGCGCGCCGGATGCGCGACCTGGGTCTCGGATGCAACGCCGAAGTAACCGAAGCGGGCCGCCGGATCACCGAGCGGCTGAGCGATGCGACGCTCTCTGACAACGAGAAGCTGCTCTATCTGGCGTCGCTCGCGCCGGATCCCGAGGCGTTTTTTCAGCCGTTTTGCGAATTCGCCGAGAGTATCAAGGACGACCTCGAAACCAGGGAGCTGCTCACGCTGTACATTCAGGACGAACTTTCGAGCGCGAAATGGCTGGTGCGCGCGTGCGAGGCGCTCAACGGCCCGGCGCGGCCCGCGCCGGCGCGCGTGAACTCGGCGGCGGCGTTCGTCTGAGCGTCGGGCCGCGCGCGATCGCGGCGCCGGCTTGAAAAATTACGTCGCTCCGATTAAACCGGCTTGCGATAACCGCCTCGCGCGAGCGCGCCGTTCGGCGTCGTTTCGCCGGCGCGGCGCAAAGGGAGAGTCACCATGTCAGTTACGCTTATCGCCCGAATCAAAGCCAAGGCAGGCAGCGAAGGCCAGCTCGAAGCCGCCTTCCGCGACATGATCAAAAAGGTGCGCGCGGCCGAACCCGGATGCCAGGCCTATATCCTGCACCGCGCCAACAACGACGCCACCCAGTTCGTCTGGTACGAAACCTACGCCGACAAGGACGCCTTCGACGCCCATCGCAAGACCGAGCACATGCGCGAGATGGGCGGCCGGATCAAGGACCTGCTCGACGGCGCGCCGCAAATCGAGCTGCTGACCGAGCTCGACCGCAAGTAATCCGCGCTTTTACGCCGGCGGCGCGGGCCAAGCCTGACGCCGCCGGCGCTTGCCATCGACCGGCCAGCCGCGCGTCGCCGCGACGCTAGCGCTCGATCACGCCGTCGCCGGAGATATCGACGGCCAAGCCGCACAGCTCGCCGACCGTGAAATTCTCCCGCAGGTAGTCCGCGTAGGGCGCGCCCGCCATCGCCGCGAGGATCGCCGCCGCCGGTTCCGGCGCAAATCCGCGTCCGGCGAACCATCGACCGGCGGAATCGTCCGCAACGATCGCATAGAGCCGCCGTGCGCCCCGGGTATGCGCCGCAAGGCGGACGGCGGCCAGCAGCGCGGCGCCGATCCCGCGCCGCCGCATCGGCTCGCGCACATGCAGCGATCGGAGCAGCGCCGCGTCGATTTTCGTCTCGAGCCCGATCACGCCCGCCGGATCGTCGCCGAGATGCGCCACGAGGAAGCATCCGCCCGGCGCGTCAACTCCGGCCGCCGTCATTCCGGCGCCTTCGAGCAGCCGCGCGACCATCGCCGCGTCGCGGGTCTGCGCGATCGCAAGTTCGCCCGGCGCGGGCGCCCGGCGAATCTTTCTCGCCGCGACCCGCATCGTTCAGCGCCCCGCCTGAATCCGCCGCGCAATCATTTTTTGATCGGGAAAAGCTGCGCGCCGCTCTCCGCGTCGATCACCGTGATCGCTTTGGCCGGACAGGCGCGCGCGGCCGCGACGATAACGTTGTCGGCGGCGCCCGACGGATTGTAGACCTCGGACTTCTCGTCCGCGTCGAGCCGGAACACTCCCGGCGCCAGTTCGACGCAATCGCCGCTCGCGATACAACGCCCTTTGTTAACCGTGACTGTAAGCTTCGCCATGCGTGCCTCCCAGGTCGCCGCCAAGGATAGAATTCCGCGCCCGCGCGCCGCAAGCGCGCCCGGAGGTTGCGCCGCCCGCGAATTCATACTTTGCTGCGATCCGCTATGGCTCGAATCGCCGGAACCGGAATCGACGTCATCGAGGTCGAACGCGTCGAACGCGCGCTCAACCGTCCATTGACCGGCGCGCGCTTTCGCCAGCGCGTATTCACGCCGGGCGAAAGCGCCTATTGCGAGGGGCGCGGACGCCAGCGTTTCCAGAGCTACGCCGCCCGCTTCGCCGCCAAGGAGGCGACGATGAAGGCGCTGGGCACCGGATGGAACCGCAACGTCGGCTGGAATGAAATCGAAGTCTATCGCGAGCGCGGCCGGGCGCCGACGATCCGGCTCCACGGCAAGACCGCCGAGTTCGCGGCCCGCCGCGGCCTCGCCCGCTTCCACCTGAGCATCACGCACACCGCCGGCTCGGCGATCGCGCACGTGATCGCCGAACGCGACGACTAGTCAGGGCGCGCCCGGCGGCGCTTCCGCGGCGGGAGGAGCCTTCGGGGCGGCGGACGGCTCTCCGGCCGGCGTCGGCGCCGGTTTGGGCTCGGCGTCGCTATGCAGCCGCGTGGCGGTGCTTTCGAGGTCGCGCACCGCCTGCGGCGGAATTTCGAAGACCGCCGGATCGCCGCTCGCCATCGCATAGCCGTGGAATTGCGTGACCGGCTTGCGCGCGGGATTATTCGGCGTCGCCGTCTCCTCGACCTGCGACGTATGGATCGCGCCGATCACCTTCCCGGCGGCGTCGTACAGCGTCGTCGTCAGCGTCGGCTCGGCCATCCCAAACCGTGCCGCGTCAGTCATCGGATCCGCGACGATCCGGATCCCCTTCAAATCGTGCAGCTGATCGAGCAGGCTTTGCACCACCAGCGTCTCGGCAGCGACCGTCCGGCCCGCTCC
>JAJXYM010000202.1 GCA_021780585.1 Deltaproteobacteria bacterium | reverse complement strand
TTGCGGCGCGCCGCCGCTGATTTTTGCGGTTCAATTCGAATCGGCGCGGGATTGCAGGCGGGGCAGGACGGCGCGGTTGAAAAGATCGTCCTGCAAGGTCAGATGGAAGCATTCGACGCCTAAGTCGTGAAATTCCCGTATCCGGGCCAGAATCGTGTCTGGACTGCCGATCAGACGGCTGGCGAAACCTTCGTTGCTGTCGAGCAGGGTCAGCGGATCGTCGAATGAACTCCACATTCCGCGCGCGCCGATTCGGGTTTTGCGCAATTCGATCGCCTCGCGATCGATTCCGGCAACCATCGCGGCGATTTCCCGTTCGGCCGCGGCGTCGGTTTCGCGGCAGAGCGGAATCGCATAGAGGCCGAAGCGGACGCGGCGGCCGGCGGCTTCGGCGCGTTGGCGGACGCGGGCGATAATGCCAGCGATTTTGGCGGGCGGACCGCCATTCAGGAACATCCAGTCCGAGCAATGGGCCGCCATCTCGATCGCGGCGTCCGATTGGCCGCCCTGCCAAACTTCGAGCGCGGGCGCGACCGGTAGGGGTTCGAGTCTGAGGCCGCTGACGCGGTAGTGACGGCCGGCGAAATTGACCTCCTCTCCGCTCCACGCGCGCCGCATCACCTCGATAAATTCGCGCGAGCGCGCGTAGCGATCGTCGTGGGGGAGCAGTTCCGCGCCATACATCGGAAATTCCTGCTCATGCCATCCGGAGGTGACGTTGATCGACCAACGCCCGCCAGTCAGCCGATCGATCGTGGCGCCCCATTTCGCGACCGGCGCGGGCAGGAAGAAGCCCGGATGGATCGCGGTGATCAGGCGGATCCGCTCGGTATGCGCGGCGAAGAACGCGGTCATCGCCAGACAGTCGTAGGTCGAGCCTTCGATTTCCCGCCCCGTACCCCACCATCGTTGCGCGACGAGCAGGTGGTCGATGCCCAAATCCTCGGCCTGCCGGACCATCCGCAGCATCCCGGACGCGAGCGCCGCGCCGATTGGTTCGCCGCGGGCGGGACGGGGCGGCGCCGCGCCGTGACTGGTCAGCCGCGGCAGGCTGGTGGTGGTTGGCGCCCAGGTGCAAGTGAGGATTTGGCTCATCGTGAGGCTCGCTGAAGCGAACGGTCCGCCTATCATCGGACCGAACGGCGGGCGGCGTCAAATCGAAAATTCGATCGCGCCGCGGCCGCGCGCCGCGATTTGCGCGCGCTTGAGCAGATCGGCGAAGGTCGTTGAATCGAGGATGCGGGCGGTTGCGTCGCGCACGTCCTTCATCACAATCCGGATGGCGCAGGCGCGTTCGTCGACGCATTCGGCGCATCGTTGGTACGCGGTCTTGCTGACGCAGGGGAGGGGCGCGAGCGGACCTTCGAGGATGCGCAGGACGTTGCCGACGGTGATTTCGGCGGGCGGCCTGCTCAATTGATAGCCGCCGCCCTTGCCCTTTTTGCTGCGCAGCAGGCCGACGGTCTTGAGCTCGAGCAAAATGATTTCGAGGAACCGGCGCGGGATTTTTTCGCGCGCGGCGATCTCGGAAATCAGAATCGGTCCCTGGCCATATTCATGGCTGAGCACGAGCATCGCCTTAAGCGCGTATTTGGACTTCGCGGAGATCATCGTGCGACATGTTGCGAAAGGCTGAAAGCATCGATTCAAACGTAGCGTCAAATGGCGGCTTATTGAAACGACAGAGGCGCCGAGTGCGGGTTTAGCGAACTGGCGGGACGCGACGTTAATTCCTTATCAAAGCGTCATAAAGTTAAATAAGTGTTTACATAGGCTTGAATTGTTGCTGTGATCCTTCCTGATGCTCCCGGGGGGCGGGCCTCACGGAAGTCGGTACATGGCGCAGTATCGAATTCGGGTGCAAATTGTAACGTGGTACGAGTTGCCAGTGCAGGCTCGTTCGCGCGAGGAGGCGATCGCGCGGGTCGAGGCGATGCGGCCGCATCAGATAACCGCGCGCGGCCGCGCGACGACGGTCGAAACGGGTCTGGCCGATCCCGATTCGGTCGAAGAGAGCGGCTGAAAGACCACGATTTACCGGGCGATGGGTCGTGCGGCGCGAGCTGGACATGGCGGCGCCGTTGCGATCCTCGTGATTGATCCGGGGTCGCCACGCCGCGCGGCGATCGCCGGAGCTCTCGATCCGCCGGATGGCGCCGACTCCGCTCGCGAAGGAGCATCGGATGGCGGCCGGGACGCCGCCATGGTAGCGCCGCGCGCGGTTGCTCAGGTTTTCTTCTCCAGATGGCCGCCGAATTCGTAGCGCATCGCGGAAAGAATCCGGTTGGCGAATTCGGCCTGTCCGCGCGAGGTGAAGCGCTCGTACAGCGCCGCGGTCAGGACATGGGCGGGCACGCCCTCGTCAATCGCGGCGTCGATCGTCCAGCGTCCTTCGCCTGAATCCGAGACGCGGCCGGCGAAGTTGTTGAGCTCGGGGTCGCCGAGCAGCGCGCTGGCGGTCAAATCGAGCAGCCAGGAACCGATCACGCTGCCGCGCCGCCAGACTTCGGCGATATCGGTGAGATTGAGATCGTACTGATAACGCTCGGGGTCGCGCAGCGGCGTGGTTTCCGCGTCGGCGCTGGCGCGTCGCTTGCCGGCATTGGCGTGGCGCAGGATATTCAGCCCTTCCGCGTATGCGGCCATGATCCCGTATTCGATGCCGTTGTGGACCATCTTGACGAAATGGCCCGCGCCGTTGGGACCGCAATGGAGATAGCCGTGCTCGGCGGTGCCGCCGGGCAGCTTTTCGCGGCCGGGAGTGCGCGGCGCGCTGTCGATCGCGGGCGCGAGCGCGGCGAAAATCGGGTCGAGATGCTGGATAATTTCGGGCTCGCCGCCGATCATCTGGCAAAAGCCGCGTTCCAGTCCCCAGACTCCGCCCGAAGTGCCTGAATCGACATAATGGATGCCTTTTGGGCGCAGATTCGCGGCGCGTCGAATATCGTCGGCATACCATGAATTGCCGCCGTCAACGATTATATCGCCGCCTTCGAAGCGCTTGGCGAGATCGGTCAGGGTGCGTTCGACCACCGCCGCCGGCACCATCATCCAGGCTACGCGGGGTTTCGTCAGGCGCGCGGTGAAATCGTCCAGCGACGTGGCTCCGACGGCGCCTTCATCGGCAAGCGCTTTTACCGCCGCGGGACTCACGTCGAAGACCACGCATTGATGGCCGGCGCGCATCAAGCGTCGCACCATGTTCGCGCCCATCCGACCCAGACCAACCATTCCGACCTGCATTGGAATCGCTCCTTGTCGCGGGGAGCCGCCGCGGCTCCATCCTCTAATCTGCGCGAATAGCCCGGCTAAGTCCAAGGGCGGCGGCGCGGACGGTTACCGCCAAGCAATCGATTGGTGCTAAGGATGGCCGGACGGTCGCCGCACGCGGCCGACGCGGATATATTGCGGATATATTAAGGAGGCACGCGCATGAAATTTCTGTTCTTTTTCCTGCCGACCATTCCGGCCACGCTCGACGAGCGGCGCAAGCTTCGGCCGATCGCCAATCGCACCGAATATTTTCAGAAGATGATCGACGAAGTGGTCGAGATGTCGCGGTTGGCAGAGGACGTCGGCTTCGACGCGGTCGCCTTTCCGGAACATCATCTGCACGGCGAAGGTCTGGAAATGGGCAGTCTGCCCGTTCTGACCCAGCACGTCATTCATAATACCAAACATATCAAGGTTGGACCGATCGGTTACGTGCTGCCCGGATGGAATCCGATGCGGCTGGCGCTGGAGATCGCGTGGCTCGATCAGTTGACCAAGGGCCGCACGCTGATCGGATTTGCCCGCGGTTATCAGACGCGCTGGCTCAATCAGATGGCGCAGAAGATTCACGTCTCGGCGACGGTCAGCGATCGCAGCGAGGTCGATCGGACCAATCGCGAGGCGTTCGAGGAAGTCTTCCGGATCCTGAAGCTGGCGTGGGGCGATGAGCCGTTCCGCTTCAAGGGCAAGCATTACGAATTTCCCTATCCATACGAGACCGGGACGCCGTGGGCGCCGCATGAATGGACGCGCGAGTACGGCGCGCCGGGCGAGGTCGACGAGCAAGGCAATATCCGCGCGATCAACCTCGTGCCGAAGCCCTATCAGAAGCCGCATCCTCCCCTGTTTCAGGCCTTTTCGGTCAGCGAGGAGACGGTGCGCTGGACCGCGCGCGAAAGGATTACGCCGAGCATCCTGATTTCGGATCCGAAGCGGGTCCGCGAGTTGGCGGAAATTTATCGTCAGGAGTCGGCGGCAAACGGCCGCAAGCTGAATCTGGGCGAGAGCATCGGCGTGCTGCGGACGGTCTATCTGGGCCAGAATCGCGAGGAGGCGCGGCAGATGGCCGAAGAGGGCGCGGTCGGTCTCGGCTTCAGGAAATTCTTCTACCACTTCGGTTTCTGGGAAGCGTGGCGCAGCCCCGAGGACGACGCGAAATATCCGGGGCGGATGCTGCCGCTCGAGGAATGCACGATCGATCGCGTCGAACGGGCGAAATTCTCCTTGATCGGCGACGTCAACGGCGTGCGCGGCGAGATGGACGCGCTGGCCGAAAACGCCAATCCGGAATGGTTCATGTGGCAGGGCGATCAGGGTCTGCTGCCGGCGGAAGTGGTCAAGAATCAGATTCGCACTTTCGGCGAGAAGATCATATCGCGGTTCAAATAGGCACTATCGATCTGGTATCGGGCGGAAGGATTGAACGGACGGGTATCGGCAATGGCAGCGTCGCCACAACAGCGATTTTCACTAATCACCGACAAAAGCGTCGCGGATCTGCGCAAGCTGATCGGCGTCGTAATCGACGACACGCTCGAGCCGTGGTGCCATGAGGCGAGCCGCGACAATATCCGCCATTGGGCGCACGGCATCGGCGACGACAATCCGCTCTGGTGCGATCCGGAATATGCGCGTGGATCGCAATACGGCGGGCTGGTCGCGCCGCCGTCGTTCATCTTTCCGCTCGATCGCGTCTTCAGCGGCTACGTCGGCGGATTGCCGGGTGTGCACGCGATGTTCGCCGGAATCGACGTGACCTGGCGGCGTCCGATGATGCGCGGCGACGAGTTCCATACGCGGGTATGGCTCAAGGAGCTGATTGAGCATCAGACGCGCTTCGCCGGGCGTTCGGTCCAGCAGGTCTATCGCTGCGAGTTCATCAATCAGCGCGACGAGGTCGTCGCCGAGGGCGATAGCTGGTGCTTCCGCACGGAACGCGACACGGCGCGCGAACGCGGCACCAAATATACGGAAGTGAAGGCCAAGCAGCCGGTTCACTATTCGCGGGAAGACCTCGCGAAAATCTTCGCGCTCTACGCGGCCGAGGAGATTCGCGGCGCCAAACCGCGCTATATCGAGGACGTGAAGCCGGGCGAGAAGCTGCCCACGATGGTCAAGGGGCCGATGACCGCGACCGGGTTTATCGCCTTCGCGCAGGGCTGGGGCGGTCTGTATATCCGCGCGAATAAACTCGCCTGGAAGCAACTGCAAAAGCATCCCGGCCTCGGTATTCCGAACAAGTTCGGCATCCCGGACATTCCCGAACGGGTGCATTGGGAGGACGACCTCGCGGTGCTGGTCGGCACGCCGGCGGCCTATGACTACGGGCCGGAGCGCTGCTCATGGATGACGCATCAGGTGACCAACTGGATGGGCGACGCGGGCTTCCTGCGGCAAATCGAAGTGCGCATCCGGCGGCATAACCCGGTCGGCGACACGATCTATATCGATGGCGAGGTCAAGCGGGTCTTCGTCGAGGACGGCGAGCATTACGCCGAAATCGAGCAGACCGCGACGCAGCAGGACGGCGAACTGTCGGTGCGGGCGAAGGCGGTCGTGCGGTTGCCGTCGCGCGGTTAGGAGGCAAGCGGCGTCCGCGACGCCGTGACGCGCAACGGCCTCCGCAGGGGGCGTCGATCCGCATTATTATTGCGAACTCTCCAGGCGATCGGATCGGCGGTCGCTTGGGGCGTCCGTCTTTGCATTCCTTTTTGACTGAACGCCTTTTCGACTCCCGGATACCTTCGCCGTTCGTGACGGTTACGGGTAACCGCCGAGACCGCGGAGCGCCGAGTTGTCCAGGGCGTGATCGATTTGTTCCCGCGGCACGTTCTCGCCCGCCTCGACGCGGAGCATCACCGCCCGCACCTCCTGGGCCTTCTCATTATACAGAACATCCAACATCGGATTGCTCCAGCTCCAGGCGTGGGAATTGCCGAGGTCGGTTTCTTCGGCGCGTTCCAATTTGGCGACCACGGCCGCTCGCGCCGGAGACAGTCCCGGCGGAGGAGGATAGGCGGGTTGACGCGCGACCGCGGCGACGCATGAAGAGAGCGCAAATAACGTGACGGCCGAAATCGATCGCAAGCGGGGAATTCTGTCGCTTATCACGGTCGGGCCAGCGGCGGCCCCGCGCGTGCGCGCGCGGATTGCGAATCAGGAGGGGCCGGCGCGAGGCTTGATTCGCAATCGCGCCGCCAGAACAAAACGGGCCGCCGAACGGAGTATCCGCCCGGCGGCCCGGCGGCTCAATGAATCACCGCGGCTTTTCTGACCTTGCCGTCCGGCCCGGTTTCAAACACATAGTGTGTCTGGCCGGGTTTCGCGTAGATCAGCATCATGCCCGTCGTTTCCTGCAGCATCTGCGAAGAGGTCGGTTGTCCGAGCTTCTTTTGCAGTTGATGAATCGTCATGCCGATCCATTTGCTGGCGTTTGGCGCGCTCTCCGCCTGCGCGGAGCCTTCGGCCGCGCCGGACGATTGGGCCCTTAAGTTAGGCGCCGCCCATCCCAGCAGCAGCGCCGCGGCGACGGCGATCGCGGCCGTTTTCCGCGCGGCCGCAATCGTGCGGTCCGCGCCAACGCGGGCGTTCCCGCCAACGCGTCCGTTTGTCGATTTTTCTGTGAGGTTCATCTCTCTCCGGGTTCCTAGAACGCGTATTCGAGGTTGAGCATGGTCGTGTGTATATCGGGCAGAACGACATTCGGAATCGTCTTGCCTTTGAAACCCTTCGGCGACGTATAGTTGAATTCTTCGGCATACGTGACCGGGAAATTGTACTGGTTGTGATAGTACAGGATCCCCTGTTCGTCGAGAGCGAACCGCAGATACTCATTGTATTGGTACGCGACGCCGAGAATGAAACGCTGGAAGTCGAAGGGATTGTTTTTGACGCCGGTATTCGCCTGCCACTGCTCCAGCCAGCCGAAGAGCGTGAATTTCGTGTCGGGGATATGGTAATGACCGAAGAAATTGAAGCCCTGCTCATAGGCGCGGCCATTGTTGAGCAGCGCGTTGGCCAGGTTGGCGTAAGCCGCCTGGTTGAGCGCCGCCGCCGGCGGAAGATTGGGCGCCTGGCCAAAAACGGCCGCCGGACCGGAGCCGGAGAACATGTTGCCGGGACTCCAGGCGTTGCGGCCCCAATCGTACTCGAAGGCGAGCTGCCAGGTGTCGGTGGTGTAGTGGACAATCTCCGCCAGCCGCTCAATTTCCGCGTTCGGACCCTTGAGGACGGTCGGGATGTTCGCGATGTCGGGCGTCACATTGCCGTATCCGTAATCGTAAAAGGTGGTCAGGCCAAGGCCGTCAAAACGCCAACGCGCGCCGAACGGATACGCTGAAATGCGTCCCATCACTTCCTTGGTGTTGGTCTGTTCCAGAGCGTGGAAGCTGGCGTTGTCGAAGGCCCCGATATTGTAATCGATATATTGCAGATTTTCAGGGCCGAAAGTAATCGGACCCTGAACGCTGACGCCCGGGAACGTCGAGGCCATGCTCATGTTCCAGGTCGTCAGATTGACGAACCGGTAGCCGTACAGATCTTCCTCCCAGGCGGTGAGCGGTTGCGGCTGCTGGCCAAGGACGATTACGTCGTTCTTGATTGGCGCCACGTCCATGTTCTTGAACGGCGTGTTCCACTGCACATAGCCGTATTTCAGGCGGTAGCCGAGATCGCCCTGGAGGTCGCTGCCGATGCCGCCGGTTTTGCCATAGCCCTGGTTGGCCGTGGTTCCCAGCGTCCGGTAGATGTTCGGAGTGAGGCGCAGCGTCCAATCCGAAGTCGGGTTGAAGAAAATGTTGATATACGCGCGCGTAATATCGAAAGAGTTGTAGAGGTTGTTACCCGGACCAGGAGGATTGACCTGGGTGAGCAACTGCGGGCCCCAACTGGTATGTGTATACATCGACCAGTCGCCCCAGAACTGTCCGCCGATACTGACTTTGTTTTTGAAGCTGCTGACGTAGTCTTCCCACGCAGGCTCGATCGTCTGCATCTGCTGCTGGAGCTGGGCGGTCTTCAGCTCCTGCTGGTGCAACTGGTTTAGCAGGTCGTCCTGGTTTTGCCGGGTCGCGACCGGCAGCTGCAGGGGCGAGCGTCCCGGACCCGGACGAGTGAACACCTGTCCGGTCGCCGGATCGGTCCAGAGCGTGATCGGCGTGGCGGCGCCGCCGGAGCCGACGCCGATTGGCATGTAGCCTCCGGAGGTCACGCTCATCGACCCGGAACCGTCAGGCCCGGTTTGCGCGCGCGCCAGGCCGGGCGCTCCGACGAGAGCTATCAGGATTTGTGATAAGCCCGCGATCGCAATCGTCAGGCCAGTGGCTCGTTTCATTCGGTAACTCCAGAAATATCGAAGCAGATGGCCGGCTACCACGCGCCGACGCGCGGACGCTCCCAGCGTCCGCGCGCCTTCGGCGATAACGCCATTGCGCGCCCGCGGCCGTTCTCCTCCCGCCGCTTCGGACCCCAAGGACCGGTTACTCATTTATTCGATGCCTCCCACTTTTCACGGAGATGTTGCAGTTCGTAGTTGGTGTAGACCTTGCCGTTGCAGGCGTACTTCACGGGAGTCGAGATAGTGACTACCGCGCAATTTTGGACCTTGGGCGGCGGGACGTTACGGGCCGCGCGAGCGGCCGGGTCGCCCTCCGCGGTCTTGAGCGGCGGATCGGCCGGCGCGGACGCGATTGCCGGCTTCGGCGTCGATTGCGCCAGCGTGGTGGCCGCGCATCCCGCGATCAGCAGGGCCGCGGCCGCCGTTGAAAACCATGCGAATCGCCGGATTCGATTACTGACTGGAGTTACCATCGCATTCACCTCACTGATGGATTTGGCGACAGAGTTAATTGGCCGGTATGGTGATTTCGCCAAGCTGCGCGAGCTCCTTCTTCACCACCGCTTTCGGCAGCGGCGCGTAGAAGAGCGCGGCGGCGTATTTCTGGCCGTCGGTCAGCGCCCATTTGAGAAACTTGATGGTCGCCGCGCCGCGGGCTTTGTCGGTTTGGGTCTTGTAAACCAGCAGCCAGGTAAAAGAGGAAATCGGATACGAGGCCGCGCCGGGCGCGTCGGTGATCGAGACGCGGAAATCGGCCGGCATGTTGACGGCGGCTCCGGCCGCCGCGGCGGTGACCCCGGCGAGGCTCGGAACGATCCATTTGCCGTCGTGATTTTCGACCGTTGCGAACGGAATCTTGTTGGCCAGCGCGTAAGTCAGCTCGACGTAGCCGAAGGCGCCAGGCGTCTGCTGGACCAGGCCGGTCACGCCCTCGCTGCCCTTGCCGCCCAGCCCGGCCGGCCATCGCAGCGACGTTCCCTTGCCGACCTGTTTGGCCCATTCGGAGCTGACCTTGCTCAAATAATCGGCGAAAATGTAGGTCGTGCCGCTGCCTTCCGAGCGATGGACGGTTACGATCGCCTTGTCCGGGAAAGTCACGCCCGGATTGAGCCTGGTGATTTCAGGGTCGGACCATTTGGCGACCTTGCCGAGGTAGATGTCGGCGATTACCGGCCCGCTCAGCTTTATCGGAACCGTGACTTCCGGCAGGTTGTACATCATCACGACCGCGCCCAGCACCGAGGGAAAATGCAGCACCGGCGCGGGCATCTGCTTCTCCTGGACGTCCGACAGGGGGGCGTCGCTGGCGCCGATTTCGACCGTCTGGTTGCGCAGCATCATGATGCCGCCGCCGGAGCCGATGGACTGGTAGTTGAAGCGCGCGCCGGGATCGACCTTGGTGTAGGCGTCGAACCATTTGGAATAGATTGGGTAGCCGAAGGTCGAGCCGGCGCCGTTGATCAGCATCTGCGCGCGGGCCGCGGCGGGACGTCCCAGGGCGAGCAGTGCGAGCATCCCCAGCGCGAGAAATTTCCTTGCCTTTGCCATCGTTCCTCCTCTGGCGAGCCTGGTTCCGTGCGGATTCTTCCAAACTTCGCTTGGGCGATTTTAGACAGCGTTTGTTACCGCTCGGTTAGGCGGGAATTAAGCGGAGACGAATTAACCGTTCGGTCGGCATGTAGCGGAACTTACTTCACGCGCGCACGGTCACGCGCCGGCGGCGGCTGGACGGCGCCGGCGCGGCCGTATTCGCTCGCTGGCGCGCTCGTGGTAGTTGAGAAAAGACGAGAGGTTTGCGATGAGCGACGGTCTTCCGGTTCTGGCGATCCTGGTCGGCGGCGGTCCCGCGCCCGGCATCAACGGCGTGATCGCCTCCGCCGCGATCGAGGCGATCAATTGCGGCCTGCGCGTGATCGGGCTGCGCGACGGTTACCGCTGGCTGGTCGAAGGCGACACCGCCCATACGGTCGATTTGCGCATCGCCGACGTAAGCCGCATCCATTCCACTGGTGGTTCCGTGCTGCGCACCTCGCGGACCAATCCCGCCCGCGACGAAGCGACGCTGCAGAAGGTGATCGAGACGCTGACCCGGCTGCGCGTGCGCTACCTGCTATGTATCGGCGGCGACGACACGACTTACGGCGCGGCGCAGATCGCGGAGCGGGCGCGCGGCCGAATCGGCGTCGCGACGGTGCCCAAGACGATCGACAACGATTTGCCGCTACCTGAAAACGCGCCGACCTTCGGCTTCGAGACCGCGCGCACCATGGGCGCCGCGATTATCGAGTCGCTGATGGAGGATGCGCGCACTACCGGCCGTTGGTATCTGGCGGTCTCGATGGGGCGCAAGGCGGGCTCGCTGGCGCTCAGCATGTGCAAGTCGGCGGGCGCGACGCTGGCCGTGATTCCCGAGGAATTTCGCGGCGAACGCTTCGATTTTTCGCTGGTCGTCGACACCATCGTCGGCGCGATCGTCAAGCGCGCCTCGATGGGCCATGACAACGGCGTCGCGATCGTCGCCGAGGGAATCGCGGAACGGCTAGATCCCGCCACCCTGCCGGCGGCGGCCGGCCTCGAACGCGACGCCTACGGCCATATCCGGCTCGCCGACATTCCCCTTGGCGCGCTGCTGCGTGAGGGCGTGCGCGAGGGTCTGAAGCAGGTCGGAGTCGCGGCCAACGTCGTCGCCAAGGATATTGGCTACGAACTGCGATGCGCCAAGCCGGTGCCGTTCGACACCGAATACACCCGCACGCTCGGCTACGGCGCGGTGCGCTACCTGATCGAGGGCGGTTCGGGCGCGCTGATCGCGATTACCGGCGGC
>JAJXYM010000344.1 GCA_021780585.1 Deltaproteobacteria bacterium | reverse complement strand
TCAGAGTGGCGACTTCACAGGCCACCGACACCGTCGGTTGGACACGCCAACGTCAGGCCGAGTTCAGGCGCATGGTCGCGCGCGACTTCGACCGTCTGTTGCGCGACGATCCAGCCCGGATTATCCGCGCGCTGGACGGAACGCCGTCGAATACGCTGGCCGAGCTGCGCGAGCAAGCGACGAAATTGCTGAACGAGCGCCTGAATTTCGAAGTCGATTCCGGCCGCTTTGCGCGCCCTCTGCATATTGTAAATATGACCCTGAATCTGGTCGGCGGAGCACAACTGCAATGGCAGGAACGCAAGGGCGAGAACTTCACCGTATCGGCCCTCCACAGCGGCAGTCCGCGAACCGGCTATCGCGACTCGGAGCGCTACGGCGGCGACGCGCGCATTTCCCACGCCAATCCCGACTACAGCGTGGATCGCGGAATCTCGCTCGGCACCGCGATCGCGATTTCCGGAGCGGCGGCCAGCCCCAACATGGGATACATATCGTCGCCGGTCATTACTCTGCTGATGACGCTGTTCAACGTGAGGCTCGGATGGTGGCTGGGCAATCCCGGCGAACGCGGCAAGGATACCTACTATCGATCGGAGCCGCGCTACGGCCTGCGCGGCTGGCTCTCCGAGGCGTTCGGGCGGACCAACGACAAAAGTTCTTATGTGTATCTCTCGGATGGCGGTCATTTCGAGAATCTTGGCCTGTACGAAATGGTGCGCCGCCGATGCCATCTGATCGTGGTCTGCGACGCCGCCGCCGATCCCGACTATTCTTTCGGCGATCTCGGCAACGCAATCCAGAAGATCCGCGTTGACCAGGGTATCGAAATCAGTTTCGATGATTTTCCAATATTCAAATACGAGAACAATAAAGCGGCAAGAAGAGGCAAGGTCTGCGCGCTGGGCAGGATTGACTATCGGGCGGCGGATGGAGGCAAAGTCGAAAACGGATGGCTGATTTATATCAAGCCGACCTTGTGCGGCGACGAGACCGCCGACGTTTTGAATTACTGGTGCCAGCATATGAGCTTCCCCCAACAATCGACGGTCAATCAATGGTTTGACGAGAACGAGTTCGAGAGTTACCGGGCGCTCGGCTTCGCGACCATGCGCCGGATCATCCTGGACAATAACGGCGGGTGGAAGATTAATTCGGTCTATGAACTGAAAAACCGCGCGGAGGCGTATCTCAAGGGCGCGCCCGCGGCTCCGGCGCCGGCTATGCCTTAGGGAAGCTCCGCACCAGTCAGATTGTCATTCTGAACGGAGTCGGCGAAGTGAAGAATCCCGGGATTCTTCGTTACGCTCAGGATGACAGGTATGGACCTCGTGCAAAGCTTCGTCAGGCGCCGCTCACGACTCGACCGGCGCCTCCGCCCGCGGACCGTCGCGCCGCAAGCCTGGACGACGGTCGCATCCGGATTCGCGGCGCGGGCGGCCACGGAAGACGCCATCGGTCGCAGCGATCGATGGCGCTGGCGCGCGAAAACCTCAGTGCGCGATCGCATAATCGATAGCGGACCGGCGCGGCAAGCCGTATCATTGGCGTGGACCCGCCCGGATCCGGCTTTATGCATGAGCCTGCTCAAGATTCGAAGCCCGTCGGCGGAAAAGCGCGCGGAACGGTGGTGCGAATTCGCGGTTCCGTCGTTGACGTTGAGTTTCCCGGCGATGAGCTGCCGGCAATAAATGACGCGCTCATGGTCGAGTCCGACGGCGACGCTCGCCTGGTCGTCGAAGTGCGGGAGCACTTCGACCGGCGCACGGTGCGTGGCGTGGCGATGGAAAACACCGCCGGGATGCGGCGCGGAGCGACGGTCTGGCCGACCGGCGGTCCGATTCAGGCCCCGGTCGGCGAGCAGGTGCTGGGCCGCCTGATCAATGTAATCGGAACTCCGATCGATCGTCTCGGCGCCTTCGCGTCCGACGTGATGCGCTGGCCCATCCATCGGGGCTCGCCGTCGATCAATCGTCAGGACCATCAGCGCGAAGTCTTTCGCACCGGAATCAAGGTCGCCGACTTGTTGGCGCCGCTCGCGCGCGGCGGCAAGGCGGGTATGTTCGGCGGCGCGGGCGTCGGCAAAACCGTGCTGATCATGGAGCTGATCCGCAGCACGGTCGAGAAATACTCCGGCATTTCGGTATTTGCGGGAATCGGCGAGCGTTCGCGCGAAGGTCATGAACTCCTGGCCGAACTCCGCCGCTCGGGCGTGCTCGAGCGGACCGCCCTGATCTTCGGCCAGATGAATGAACCGCCGGGCGCGCGATGGCGTGTCGGGATGACGGCTTTGACCGTCGCCGAATATTTTCGCGACGTGATGCGGCGCGACGTGCTGCTGCTGATGGACAATGTGTTTCGCTTCGTGCAGGCGGGATCGGAAGTCTCCGGGATGCTCGGACGGCTGCCCTCGCGAGTCGGCTATCAGCCCACGCTCGCGACGGAAATCGCGGAGTTGGAGGAGCGCATCGCCTCGGTCGCCGGCGCTTCGGTCACGGCGATCCAGGCGGTTTACGTGCCGGCCGACGACTTTACCGATCCCGCGGTGGTCGAAACCTTTCGCCATCTGGACTCTTCGGTCGTGTTATCGCGCGATATGGCCGCGCAAGGACTATATCCGGCGATCGATCCGCTCGCTTCGAATTCCGTGCTGCTCGATCCGCGGGTCGTCGGTGCGGACCATTACGCGGTCGCCGAGGAGGCGCGCCGAACGATCGCGCGCTACAAGGAGTTGCAGGAGATCATCTCGCTGCTGGGCGTCGAAGAGCTGAGCGCGGAAGACCGCCGGACGGTCGCACGCGCGCGGCGTCTGGAGCGCTTTCTCACGCAGCCCTTTATGGTCACCGAGCAGTTCACCGGAATCGCGGGCAAGTCGGTCGCGGTCGAGGATACGATTAAGGGCTGCGGCGCGATCTTGTCGGGCGAAGGCGACGACTGGGCGGAAAGCTCGTTTTACATGGTCGGCACGTTCGAAGACGCGCGCCAGAAGGAGCTCGCGACCCGCAAGGGTTAGTGCGCGCCGGGACCGATGAAGCTCATTGTCGCCACTCCCACCGAAATCGCGGTCGAGGAGGAATCCGTGCGCCATGTTCGCGCGGAGGACGCCAGTGGCGCCTTCGGCATCGAGCCGCGTCACGCGGACCTGCTGACCACGCTCGCGATCTGCGTGGTGCGCTGGCGCGACGATCGGAACGTCGAGCGCTACGTCGCGATTCGCGGCGGCGTCCTGCGCGTTCGCGCCGGCGAAGTAGTCGAAATAGCCACCCGCGAAGCGGTCGTCGGCGACGACCTTGGACGGCTGCGGCGCCAGGTGCTTGCGGCGATGACCAAAAACCTCGAGGCCGAACAGTCCGCAAGGGCGGGCGCGCATCGGCTGGAACACGCGGCGATTCGCCAGATTTGTCGCTATCTGCGACCGGCCGATCGGCCGTTCAAGGCGAAGCCGCGGGAGTAGTCGCGGGACCGTCTCGTGGCGACCGGCAAAGAACCCGACGATCGCGGCGAACTGGAAGACGCGATCGAACGCGCGCGCCGCCGCCGCGAGCATTGGCTGCGGACCGGCGAATGGCCGCTCGGACGCGCGCTCGCGATGATGAGCCGTTTCGGATGGACTATTGTCGGACCGATTCTGCTCGGCGCCTTCGTCGGCCGATGGCTCGACCGCACTTTCGACACCGGCGTGTTCTGGAGCGCGGCGCTGGTTTTCGCCGGCGCCGCCGCCGGCTTTTGGGCGGTCTGGAAAGGGATGAACAGCGAATGACCGGTCCGATGTTGGCGCGCGCCTTGACCTATGCCGGGTTCGGCGCGACGCTCGCCCTCGCCTACTTTGCCGCGCTCGGATGGAATGTGCGCCTGTATGCCGGCCACGGCGCCGGATGGAGCGCGATGCTGGTCCATCTCACGCGCCTGCTCGGAATCGGCGTCGCCTTCGCGCTATGCGCCCGTCAGGGCGCGCTCCCGTTGCTGTCCAGCGTGGCCGGTTTTCAGATCATGCGGACCGCCGCCGTCAAACGGCAAATCCGCGTGCTCGCGAGGAAGTCATGAATGAGTCGCCGCTTCAGGCCGCCATTCTGTTCCATGTCGGTTTCGTGCCGATCAGCCGCACCGTCGTCACGACCTGGGGATTGATGGCCGCGCTGACCGCCGGATGCTGGCTCGCGACCCGCGCCTTCGAAGTCGTCGCGGGCGGATGGCAGGCGGTCGTCGAAACCGTCGTGATCGGCATCGAAGACCAGATCGAGTCGTTGCTGGACCGCGACGCGGCTCCCTTCCTGCCGTTGCTCGGAACCCTGTACATCTTCCTGACGGTCGCGAATGTCTCCGGGATCGCGCCCGGAGTCAGGGCGCCGACGGCCTCGATCGAAACTCCGGCCGCGCTCGCCACGATCGTCTTTCTGTCGGTGCATTACTACGGAGTAAGATTCCAGGGATTCATTCCCTATTTGAAAGGCTATCTCAAGCCGAACCCGATCCTGTTGCCGCTTAATATACTGTCGGAGTTGACGCGGTCGTTCTCGCTCGCGATGCGGCTGTTCGGCAATATCATGAGCGAGGAGCTGGTGGTCGCGATTCTGCTGGCGCTCGCCGGATTGCTGGTGCCGATTCCGTTCATGGCGTTCGGCATCCTGGTCGGCCTCGTGCAGGCGTATATCTTCACCGTTCTCGCCGTCGTCTATATCGGCGGCGGGATCGGCGCAATTGCGAAGTGACGGAGGTTGGATGATGACGGTCCAGATGCTCAGCATTATCGGCGCGGTGGTCGCCGTCGCGATCGGTTCGATCAGTCCCGCGCTGGCCGAGGGGCGCGCGATCGCGGCCGCGATGGAAGGTATCGCGCGCCAGCCCGAAGCCGCCGGCGCCTTGTCGCGCACGCTGTTCGTCGGCCTCGCGATGATCGAAACGATGGCGATATATTGTCTGGTCGTCGCCCTGCTGTTGCTATTCGCCAATCCGTTCGCGCGATGAATTTCAGTTGGTGGACATTCGGCCTGCAGGCGATCAACTTCCTCATCCTGGTTTGGTTGCTGCAACGCTTCCTGTTCAAGCCCGTCAAGGCGATCGTCGCGCGGCGCAAGGAGGAAATCACTCGCGACCTGACCGCGGCCGCCGCGGAAAAGGAACGCGCCGAGCGCCTGCGGCGGGAAATGGAAGCGCGGGAAGCCGCGATCGGAACCGAACGCCGCAAAATAATCGACGCGGCGCACGCGCAGGCTTCGGCCGATCGCCAGAAGCTGCTCGCGGACGCCCGCGGCGAAGCCGAGGAAATCCGGGCGCGGACGTTACGCCAGCTCGAACAGGATCGCGCCGCCGCCGCCGATGAACTGTTCGAACGCACCGTCGCGATAGCGACGAATCTCGCCGAGCGGCTCTTGCGCGAAATCGCCATCGCCTCGATCGAACAACCGTTCCTGATGCGCGTCCTCGACTATCTTGATCGCCTGCCGGCCGACGAACGCGGCAAACTCTTCCCGCGCGCCGGCGCCAGCGCCCTGCTGGTAACCACCGCCCATCCCCTCGGCGACCAGGATCAATCGCATTGGCGCGAACAACTCGCCCAACGGCTCGGACCCGATTGCGGCGTCAGGTTCAACGCGGACCCGGCCCTCGTCGCCGGCGCGGTGCTCACGTTTCCGCAGGCGATCCTGCGTTTCAACTGGCGCGACGGCCTGGCCGCCGCGCTGAAGGAGCTTCGCGGCGATGAACGCCCTCGCTGAAGCGATCGCCGCCCGCCTGGAAAAGGCGGACGACGCGCTGGGCCGTCTCAAGGTCGAGCCGCGGCTCGACCTGATCGGCCGGGTCGAGCGAATCGGCGACGACGTCGCCAGCGTGCGCGGATTACCCGAGGCGCGACTCGGCGAACTGCTGCTCTTCGAACGTTCCGACGGCGGCGATCCGGTCGCCGGCATCGTTCTGACCCTCGATCCCGGGCTGATCGGATGCGCGATGCTGGGCGCGGCGAGCGGGGTCGCGGCCGGCAATCTCGTGCGCGGAACCGGCGCGGTGGCGAGCGTGCCGGTCGGTGAAAAGCTGCTCGGCCGCGTCGTCAGCGCGCTCGGCGTTCCGCTCGACGGCGGCGCCGCGATCGAACCGGCGGGCGTCGAGCCGGTGGAACGGCCCGCGCCGGCGATCGTGGATCGCGATTTCGTCAACACCGCGCTCAATACCGGCCTGATGGTGATCGACGCGATGGTGCCGCTGGGCCGCGGCCAGCGCGAACTGATTATCGGCGATCGCGAAACCGGAAAAACCGCAATTGCTATCGACACGATAATCAATCAGCGCGACGGCAACGTGATTTGCGTCTATTGCGCGGTCGGACAGAAAACCTCTTCGGTCAGCGAGGTCATCGACGCGGTGCGTCGCTACGGCGCGCCCGAGCGATGCATCGTCGTGTTCGCGCCGGCCGACGAACCGCCCGGCGTTCAGTGGCTCGCGCCATACGCCGCGTGCACGATGGCCGAGTATTTCGCCGAACGCGGCGGCGACGCGCTGCTGATTATCGACGACCTCAGCAAGCACGCCGTGATCTATCGCCAGTTGTCGCTGCTGCTGCGTAATCCCCCGGCGCGCGAGGCCTATCCCGGCGATATCTTCTATATCCACTCACGCCTGTTGGAGCGCGCCGCCAAACTGTCCAAAGAGCGCGGCGGCGGCTCGCTCACCGCCTTGCCGATCGCGGCGACCGAGGAAGGCAATCTCGCCGCCTACATCCCGACCAATCTCATCTCCATCACCGACGGACAAATCGTGCTCGATCCGCGGCTGTTCCATGAAGGACAAAAGCCCGCCGTCAACGTCGGCAAGAGCGTGTCGCGCGTCGGCGGCCAGACCCAATCGCCGGTCATCCGCAAGCTCGCCGAAACGCTCAGACTCGAATACGCGCAATTCCTGGAACTCGAGATTTTCACCCGCTTCGGCGGCATGGTCGACGAGCGCACCCACAAAATAATCGAGCACGGACGGCGGATTCGCGCCGTACTCACCCAGCCGCAATACGAGCCGCTCTCCCTGGCCCATCAGGCGGCGTTGCTGACCGCGATCGACGAAAAACTGATCGACGGCCTGCCGCTGGACAAGGCCGCCTCGTTCAGAATCGCGCTCGGCGAATGGCTGAAGACGCGGGGCGCCGAACACGGCCGCCGGATCAACGCCTCGGGCGACCTCGACGCCGACGGACGCGCGGCGCTGGTCGCCGCGATCGCCGAAATCGTCGAAAAACTGTCCGTCCCTCCGCGTCCGAGCGACGGATAATGGCGCAGGAACGGGAAATCGCCACCCGCGTCGCCTCGCTCGGCGAACTGCTCGAAATCGTCGCGGCGATCCGCGCGATCGCCGCTTCGCAAATGCAGCAATCGTTGCGCTCGCTCGACGCGATTCGCCGCTATTCCGAGACCATCCGTCAGGCGCTGTCCGACGCCGCCACGCTGCTGCCGGCCGACAGTCTTCCCGCGCCGGAACCGGAACCGTCCAAATCCGGGTTGATCGTATTCTGCGCCGAGCATGGCCTCTGCGGCGCCTTCAATGAGCGACCGCTGCGGGTGGCGGAGCAGGCGAGCGCGGAACGCAAGGGCGGAATCACGCTGATCGTGGTGGGCTCACGCGGGGGCCAGATTTGCCGCGAACGCGGCATGCGGCCGGACCTCGCGATGCCGACGGCGACGCATTGCGCCGGAGTTACCGGCGCCGCGCGGCGGATCGCCACCGAAGTCTATCGCATGTTCAGCGAGCGCCGTATCACGGGGCTGGAAGTCGTATACACGCGCAATGCGGGTAGCCAGTTTTCCACGATCGAGCGGCGCCGCCTGCTGCCGCTTGAGATGCCGAAAGTTGAAACGCGCACGCTTGCGGCGCCGCCCCTGATCAACCTGCGCCCGCGCCGCCTCTTCGACGATATCGTCGGCGAGTATTTTTTCGCGGCGCTGGAGAACGCCGCGATGCAATCGTTCTTCAGCGAGAACTCGACCCGCTTCCGCACCATGGAGGCGGCGCATCAGAATATCCGGGACAAATCCGCCGAGCTTACCAAGCTGGCGCGGCGCGTCCGCCAGGACGCCGTCACCACGGAAATCCTGGATCTGATCGCCGGCTCCGCCGCCCTCACCCCGGAATAACCACCGCCCCTCCAACCGCCGCTTCAGTCTTTGATACGGCGACAAATTTGAAGCGTTTCGCGGACATGGGATTTATCGACAGATCCGAAACAGGACTTGCCGCCGCAAGATGGCGAGCAAAATGCGGATTATATGATTGTCGAAAGAAGCGCCGATCGAGCGACGCATCCATAGGCCTGCCCCAATAAACGGACGCTCAGCTTGCGCGCGCGCACAGCGACCAGGCGACTTCGGCGATTCCCGGCACTCGCTCGTCGTAGGTCGCGAACATCGGATCGTCGGCCTGGCCGCTCAGATAACGGGCGTAGCTGCCTTCGGCGATAATCGCCAGCTTGAACAGCGAAAAGATTTCATAGAAGGCGAAATCCCGCATCTGCCGGCCCGAGCGTTGCTCGTACAGATCGATCATTTCGCGCCGGCCGAGATAGCCGTCGCCCGCCTCCATGCTCGAGACGAAGGTCTTGCGGCGTTCGTCGTCGCCCGCGTCGCCCCAATAGGTAACCATCCAGCCCAGGTCGGCAAGCGGATCGCCCAGGGTCGACATCTCCCAGTCGAAGAGCGCGAGCGGACGCGGCTCGGCGCCGTCGGGGTCCCACATCACGTTGTCGAGCTTGAAATCGCCGTGCACGATCGTCGCCGGCTGGGGCTGCGGCATATGGGCGCGCAGCCATTCGCGAATCTGCCACATCACGGGCAGCGGCCGGGTTTGCGGCACGGTGCGCTCGAGCTGATCGGACCAGCGCCGCACCTGGCGTTCGATATAGCCGTCGGGACGGCCGAAGTTTTCGAGTCCGACCGCGCGCCAATCGACGTTCTGCAGCGCCACCAGCAGGTCCACCATCCAGCGGCTGATCGCGGCGCGCTGGAGCGGCGTTTCGGCGAAGCTTTTTTCGCAGCTTGGGATCAGGCCCGAGCGGATTACGCGGCCGCGCATGTACTCCATCAGGATGAACGGCGCGCCGATATAGGAATTGTCGTCGCACGCGGCGTACATCCGGGGCACCGGCACAGGGGTGTCCTGCAGGGCGCTGAGGACCCGGAATTCGCGCATCACGTCATGGGCGGTGGGCAGCAGCGGGCCGCGCGGCGGCCGGCGCAGCGCCCATGATTTGCCGTCGAAATGGACCAGATGGACCTCGTTGGAATGGCCGAACGAAATGTTTTCGATCTTCAGGTCGGCGGCGTCGCCGAGTTTGCGATCGCGCAGAAACCGCCGCAGCCCCTCCGCGTCAATCGTGGCCGAGG
The DNA here is from genome assembly GCA_021780585.1 of Deltaproteobacteria bacterium. Classification (GTDB taxonomy): domain Bacteria; phylum Desulfobacterota; class Binatia; order Binatales; family Binataceae; genus JADMIL01. The sequence goes on along the minus strand of JAJXYM010000344.1, from coordinate 2,077 downwards.
GGCCGGTCTTGTCGTTTGCCGTGTCAACCATCGTAAATCCACCTTCGCGCCGGCGCGGCCAGGGAACCGCCGCGCTATCCGCCTAAAGCCTATATCGTTACCAACCTGAACGCCGCAAGAACCCGACGCGCGGGCGGGATGAACGCTTGGCTTCAGAAGCGAGAAGCTGGCGCATTGCCGGTCGGTCGCGCCCGCCTAGGGCAGTGATTGCGCGGACGGCGGCGGCGTCTGCGGCATCGGCAGGTAGCTCGGTTGAATCTGGAATGGATTATGGCCGAATGGACTCTGGCCGATCGAGCCGAGACCACCCAGCGTAAGCTGGAATTGGAACATCGTCTGCGACGGATTGTAGGTCTTCGTCATGCCCATATCGAACGACCAGCAATCGCATTTCGACTTGATGCGTACGCCATAGTCGGCATAAAGCAGCTTGTGGTTGGCCAGATCGTAGGAAGGACCGAGATAGACGCCGAACCGATCGAACAGGTCATAGTAGGAACGGAGCACGACAAAATTGGCGTAATTGGAATTGATGCCCGGCGCGTAAGTAGGTCCAGGCGCGATATAGGCGTAACTAAGCTGCAAAAACGAACCTTCCTCCGCCTTGCCCATGTATAGCCGCGGCACGTTGTTGGTCCACCACGGTTCGAAATTGACCGCCGCGTCGGCATAGGTGATACGGTTCGCGGTCGGGTCGAAGCCCACCTGGCCGCCGAATGAAAAAACGTGGGCCGGATAGGCGCTGAAGCTCACATCAAAGTCGGAGAAACGCGAATAGCCTTTGGCGACGGCGTAGGTCGTATCGTAGGCCTGTTCGACGGTCATGCGGAACAACTGGGCGACCGCGCCGCTGGACCCGGCGGTCTGCGCGCGGAACGGACTGATAGTGGTGTCCTGCTCGACGTTGGAAGTGTCGCTCTCGGAGGCGGAGAGCGGACTGGGCGACGATTTCGCGAAAATTTCCGAGGTGAAGCCGTAGGTGAACAGGCTGCGCGGCTCCATTCGATCGATTTCGTCGAACAGCGGCAGATTGCTCTGGTCGATTCGCGGAACGTACGTATAGGTCGCGAACGGCTCCATCGTATGCTTGATTTTCTCGATCGACTTCCAATTGAGGTCGTAGATCTTCTCAAGATCCGAGCCGATTCCGACTGTGCCGTACGGGATCGATCGCGACTGGAAACCGTTATGGCCGAGCGGCCCGAGCGATAGGCCGTTGTTGTATTGCAGGCCGTTGGAGCCGACCGGCGTGACCAGTATCTCGCGTCCGGTGGTGTCGTACAGGGTCTCGTCGAGGCCCAGCGTGTTCCATCCGTAAATGTAGTCGCCGAGCCGCCACGGCAGCGTCAGGGTCGGATTGAAATCGAAACGCATCCCGCGCTGGCCCTGTTGGCGGTAGTAATCGACGCCCGAAAAATCGTAATCGCTGTACATCAGGCCGCCGAAAAGCTGCTTTTGACCGCTTACAAGCAATTCCGGCAAGGTTTCCAGGGCAAAAGGCTGCGGCTGAATCAGATCCTGGTTCCAGACTCCGCCGAGTTGCGCATAGCCGCCGTTGTATTCGTCGATCAAGCCGAAATCCGAAACCGCGTTGCGCATCGACTGGAATTCCTCGGGATACATGACCCCCGGTCCAATCGTGCGCGACAGCGTCCAGACGTCGAGTTCGCGCAGCAGAAAGCTGTCGCTGACGCTCAGACCGTCGCCGTAAGCGATCAGGTTGTCCGTCAGATGCTGGCGGAACATCCCGATAATGTCATAGCGATCGACCGGAATGTGCGGGTCCGCAACCTGGTTATCGATGATGTCGCTTTGGCGATTCGCCTGGGAACGGATGCTCTCGTCGTAGAAGCCGCCGTCGACGATAAAGAAATCATCCTTGCCGGCGAGCAACCGATACTCGCCCATCAGGCCGACCCGCTGGCTGGTTTCAACGTCGAGCGAGACGGTGGCGTCGGAGCTTTTGTTGATATCCCAGTAATAGGGCTGAAAATATTGAAAACCGCGCAATCCGGATTCGCTGACGCGCGGACTGAGGAATCCCGAATGGCGGTCGGTGGCGGCGGGAAAGACGGCG
>JAJXYM010000014.1 GCA_021780585.1 Deltaproteobacteria bacterium | reverse complement strand
CGCACCGTCTCCCCACTTGTATGCCTCAACCAAGGGTGGCCCCACAAATGCATATTACTCTTGATTGAATATAAAGCGACCGTGGGCGACTCCGATTCTGACTGGAATTCCCTGATTAAGTAACAACGAGAAAAGTTCTAGGCATGAAAATAATATCGAACGGAGGTCCTCCGGTTCGTCACCTTTTGTAAAGAGCAGAATTGTGTCCGAGAAGGTGAAAGTAGATACGTGCTCAGCGATCCTGATCCTGCGGCCATCTATTTGGTAGGAAAGGCTCTCGGGTCTGCGCTTTCTGGCGTTTATCATTCTTGAAATTGCAGACCACGCTAGTTTTGGGTCTCGGAGCGTGAGGCCGCTCATCCCGAGCATATCTAGGTGAGCGACGTATCTGTTTTGCGCGACACGCTCCCACGCGCCGGATTCTTTTTCCGGAAGATAAAGCCCTCCTTCAGTTAATTTCCAAGTGCCCAAAGCAGCCTGATACTGATTGCGCCGTTTGCGGCGCCGACCTCTCGCCTCAAATGCTTACAGCCAGAAGGAAGCCGGCGAGATACGAATTAGATCACACCGGCGGAGGTGTTGACGGCGCGGTTGACGCGTTATCGCCGGCGGCGGGCGATTCGGGGGCGGCGATCGCGTAGCCGCAATCCTTGTTCGGACATTGCCAGCGCGTCCCTTCGCGTTTGGTCGTTTTTTCGACCAGATAGGTCGAACCGCAATCGGGACACGGCCGCGCGACCACCTTGTCCCAGCTCGCGAACTTGCACTTCGGATAACGGCCGCATCCGTAGAACAGCTTGCCGCGCCGGCTGCGCCGTTCGAGGATTTCGCCCTCCTTGCAATCCGGACAGGACACTCCCGTGCGCACCGGTTCGGCGCGCGTGCGCTTGATTCCGTCGCATTCGGGATAACCCGAGCATCCGAGGAACTCGCCGAAGCGCGAGCGCCGGCGCACCATCGGGCGGCCGCATTTTTCGCATACCTCGTCGGTGGCGGCGGGCGCCGCGGCTTCCTGCGGAACGATCTTGCCCTGATCGTCGCGCGTGAACTCTTTGGTGTTGGTGCAATCGGGATAGTTCGAGCAGGCCAGGAACTCTCCGTTGCGCCCCCACTTGATCACCATCGCGCCGCCGTCAAGTTCGCATTTGAGGTCGGTCGGTACGCCCTTGCGCTTGACCTCGGGCATGGTCTTTTTCGCCTCGCCGAGCCGCTTGGCGAACGGACCGTAAAAGCGCTTGAGCGCCTTGACCCAGTTCTCGCGCCCCTCCTCGACGCCGTCGAGGTCGTTCTCCATCTGCGCCGTGAAGCCGGCCTCGATAATGTCCGGGAAGGCGGCGACCAGCAGGTCGGAAACGACGCGGCCGAGCGAGGTCGGCCGCAGCCGCTTGCTCTCGTCCTCCTCGACGTACTCGCGGTTCAGGATGCTCGCCATGATCGCCGCGTAGGTCGAAGGCCGGCCGATGCCTTTTTCCTCGAGTTCCTTGATCAGCGTGGCCTGGGTGAAGCGGGGCGGCGGCTGGGTGAAATGCTGCTCGGGAACGAACTTCAGGAGCTTGAGGATTTCGCCCTCGGTCATCGCGGGCAGATTCGCCGCCTCGTCGTCCTCGGAGGCTTCGTCCTGACCTTCGAGGTAGACGCGCATGAAGCCGTCGAATTTCATCGTCTGGCCGGTCGCGCGGAACATCGCGGACGCCGCTTCGATATCGACGGTCGTGCGATCGTAGACCGCCTGGTTCATCTGGCTGGAGACGAAGCGGTTGAAGATCAGCGTGTAGAGCGCGAGCTCGTCCTTGTCGAGATAGCGGGCGAGGGCTTCGGGATCGCGCGCGAGCGCGGTCGGCCGGATCGCCTCATGGGCCTCCTGGGCGGATTTGCCGGAGCGGTAGAAATTCGCCTTTTCGGGCAGGTATTCGCGGCCGTAGCGCTCGCCGATATAGTCGCGCACGGCGGCCAGCGCGTCGTCGGAGACGCGCGGCGAATCGGTGCGCATATAAGTGATAAGTCCGACCGCGCCCTGGTCGCCGAGCTCGATTCCCTCGTACAGGCGTTGCGCCACGCGCATCGTACGCGACGGCTGGAAGTAGAGCTTGCGCGACGCCTCCTGCTGCAATCGCGACGTGATGAACGGCGGGGCCGGCGAGCGCCGGACCTCCTTGCGCTCGATCTTGCGAATTACGAACGGCGCCGCTTGCCCGGCCGCGAGGCCCTCGCATTCGGCGATAATCGCCCGCGCCTCGGCCTCGGTCAGCTTGCGCGCCTTGTTGTCGATCCGTTCGCCGCGAAAGCTGTGCAGTCGCGCGCGGAAGGGCGGCGGATTCTTCGCCTCGAGATTGGCGTCGAGCGTCCAGTATTCCTCGGCCCGGAACGCCTCGCGATCCTTTTCGCGCTCGACGATGATCCGGAGCGCGACCGATTGCACCCGGCCGGCGCTGAGTCCGCGCTTCACCTTGTCCCAGAGAATCGGGCTGACCTGATAGCCGACCAGCCGATCGAGCACGCGGCGCGCCTGCTGCGCGTCGAACAGGTTATGATTGAGGTCGCTCGGATGGGCGATCGCGCTTTTGATCGCCTTTTCGGTGATTTCGTGCAGCAGCACCCGATGCACTTCCGCCTTGACCTTGCCGAGCCGGTCGGCGATATGCCACGCGATCGCCTCGCCCTCGCGATCCGGGTCGGTGGCGAGGAAGATATTCTGTTTGCCCTTGGCGGCGGCCTTGATCCCCTCAATCACCTTCGCCTTGCCGGCGATCACGTGATACTCGGGCTTGAAATCATGCTCGATATCGACGCCGAGCTTGCTCTTGGGCAAATCGACCACGTGGCCGACCGAGGGCGTCACCTGGAAGTCGGCGCCGAGATAGCGCTTGATCGTCTTGGCCTTGGCGGGCGATTCAACGATTATAAGATTTTTTGCCACTCCTGAGCCCCCTATTCATACTCGCGCCAGCGGAGCATTCGGTCACGCCCGGGAAAACAGTTTGCCCGGATGCTGGGTCACGAGGCCCCTTAGCTCAAGGTCTGTGAGCAAGTTAAGCACGATTCGGGCGTTAAGTCCGGAAGTTTCGATTATCGAATCGATATGGAGCTTTTCAGCATCTTTAAGCGCGCCTAATATCATTTTTACTTCGTTGGATTCCGACTCGTCCCAATTCGCGGCGCGTTCGCCGTGGGCTGCGCCGTCGCCCTGCGCGACCGTCCGGCGCGTCGCGATTTGACCCAATTGCGGACTCAGCTCCTCGATTACGTCCTCGACGCAATCGACCAGCCGGGCGCCGTCCTTCAATAGACGATTGCTGCCGCGACTACGTCCCGTCAAGGGGCTGCCGGGGACGGCGAAGACCTGGCGATCCTGCTCGAGCGCCATCCGGGCGGTGATCAACGAGCCGCTTTTTTCCGCCGCTTCAACGATTACGACGCCCAGCGCGAGGCCGGCGATCAGGCGGTTGCGGGCGGGAAAATTTTCCGCGATCGGCGGCGTGCCGACCGGCAATTCCGAAATAATCGCGCCGTGGCCGGCGATCATCGCTTCGGCCAGCTTGCGATTCTCCGGCGGATAGACGACGTCGATTCCGCAGCCCATCAGGGCCACCGTCTGGCCGCCCGCCTCAAGCGCGCCCTGATGGGCCTCGGAGTCGATTCCGCGGGCGAGTCCGCTGGCGACGACATAGCCTTTCGCGGCCAGTTCGAAGCCCAGCCGCCGCGCCATCCGGCGGCCGACTTCGCTGGCGGCGCGGGCGCCGACCACCGCGACGCATTTGGGATTGGCGGCGTCGAATTCGCCGCGCATAAAGAAATAGGGCGGCGGGTCGGGGATTTGCCGAAGATTCGCCGGATAATCAGGATCGGTCCAGCGGACCATCCGGGCGCCGATTCGGGGCAATTCGCAAAGCTCTTTTTCAAGCGGCGCAAAGTCGTTGAAGGCGCGAATCGCGCGGGCGGTCGGGCGCGGAATTCCGCCGCCGGACAGTTCCGGCTCGCTGGCGGCGAAAATCGCCTCCGGGGCGCCGAAACGATCGAGCAACAACCGGGCGATTCGCGGGCCGACGCCGCGCACCCGGCGCAGCGCGAGCCAGTAGGCGTCCGAGGATGGGGTCATATGGCGATATCCGTTCGTGGGACGGCGGCGGGCGCGAGCGGAACGGAAAGTCGCCCGCGTCACGCCGGTTCGCGCCGTCGGCCGCTCCGACCAAGCGTATTTGTACAATAAGATGGACGTGGGGCAAGGGCGATAGTTAAGCGGCGTAAAAACCGCTAATCTTGACCGGTCAAAATGAATCCTATACTAATGCGCAAACTGCCTTGCACACCGACCGTCCAGTCAGCGGTTTTCCGGCAAACAAAGAAGGGACGATGGGCCTAACCAACGGATCGAATGTAGGTGGGGAAGAGCACGGCTACGGCGAACGGCACGGGATGTCGCCGGTCGACAAGCAAATTGTCATTTTCAGCTTTTATCGCGACGCGGAATTGCGCGGCGCGCGCCTGCTCTTCAACATCATTAATCATCTCAAAGATAGCGATTCGCAGCTAAAGCTGTCGCGTCATCTGGCCGACGAAACCCGTCACGCATGGCTCTGGACGCGGCGTATCGCCGATCTGGGCGGCGTGCCCGAGTTCATCCCGGACGGCTATCAGCGCCGGCTCGGGATGCGGATCGGGGTGCCCAAGGGGATCGTCGAGATTCTGGGCCTGACGGTGGTGGTCGAGGAGCGTGCGCAAAGCCGCTATATCGCGCACGCCGCGCTGCCCAACGTCGACGACGAAACGCGCGAAGTGCTCAAGCTCGTGACCGAGGACGAGACTTGGCATCTGTCCTGGATCGAGAAGAAGATGCGCGATATCGCCCGCCAGGAGGGATGCGCCGACAAGGCCGACGAGATCCTTGATCGTTATCGGCGAATTGATAGGGAGGTTTATGAAACCCTCGCCGTCGATGAAGCGGAACTAATGCGTTCGGCGTAACTTTCCGGTCGCCGAGGCGGCTGTCGCCACCGGCGTCAAGGCCGCGCGTCACGAGATGTGGCGGGCGGCCTTTTTCATTGACGCGGCTTCGCTTCGCCCGCTTCCCGTCAGACGACGGCGCGCCGGGGCATTGCTGGCACGAGCGGAATTCGTCTCAGGCCGGCGCGTTCTTGCCGGCGGCGAGAAGCGCGGCGTTGAGCTCGTCGCGCATCGCGAGCGCGGCGGCGGCCGCGGCCGCGCCGGGAGTCGCGCCCGGACGTTTGGCGAAGGCGTACATCAGGGAGCGGCTGGCGTTGACGATCGCGCCGAGACCGTCGGGGCGCGCGGCGACGATCGCGTCGGCGGCGGACGCGCCTTGCGCGCCGTAGCCGGGGACAAGGATTATCGCGTGCGGCATCAGTTCACGGGCGCGCGCGGCATGTTCGGGATAGGTCGCGCCGACCACCGCGCCGACCGGAGAGAGTCCGGACGCGCCGACGAAGTCGCCGCCCCATCCATGGACGCGCGCCGCCACCGCTTCCCACAGCGGACGCGCGGGCGCGGCGAGGTCCTGAAATTCGCCGGAGGAGGGATTCGAGGTCTTGACCAGCACGAAGAGTCCGCGGCCCGCACGCACGCGCGCGACGAACGGCGCGAGCGCGTCGCTGCCGAGGTAGGGATTCACCGTGATCGCGTCGCAGGCGAAATCGCCGTCGCCCAGAAACGCCTCGGCGTAGGCGGCCGAGGTCGTGCCGATATCGCCGCGTTTGGCGTCGGCGATCGTCACCAGGCCGAGCGAACGGGCGAGGCGGAGCACCTCGGCGAACGCGCGCATCCCGGCGAGTCCGCGCGCCTCGAAGAAGGCGAGCTGCGGCTTGATCGCGGCGATATAGGGCGCACAGGCTTCGACGATCTCGCAGCAGAAGCGTTCGAGCGTGTAGCCGGCGGGAACGCCGGGCGCGGCCTTCGAGTCCAGTTGCGGATCGACGCCGAGCACGGCGAGGGTGCGTTTGGCGCGCTGGGCGGCGATGATTTTCTCGACCAGGTCCATCACGCCGCTATTATCGCATCAGCATTCGTCCAAGCGAATGCTCGGCGCGTCGAAATCGTCAGGGTCAAGCGCGGAGGTAATACGAAGCCGCTCAGCGACAATACCCAGTGTGGAGAGGTCGCGTCGACATTTCTCAATATATCGAGGCAAAGCGGATTCTTCGCTGCGCTCAGAATGACAAAAATGAGCTTGGCGCTTGAAATATTTGGCTGGCGAACGTTATGGCGAAGGTCGCGCCTCAAAGCATTCACAAACTCCCAGAATGACAATAAATATATTCCGAACGACAAGGAATTCGGATTGCGAATTCGCATTGAATCGCGATCGCGAGTCCAGCCGCGGATGCGATCGCTATGCCGCCAGATCCGCGATCATCCCTCGCCCTTCCTCACCAGAGCCGCGTAATCTTCAAAGGTGATAGTGCCGCCGAGTTCTTTGGCGACGTCTTTCTCACGCTCGGGCAGTACGTCCTGCATCGCATCGATACGCTTCCATTGCGGCGGCGGCGCATTGCAGCCCGCTTGCGGGGCATATTTCGAAGTCCGCACGCGCCGGTACTCGTGTATATAGCGCGGGCAATTGATAAAGGTTTCGCTGACCGTAACCCGCACGACCAGCTCCGCGCCGGGGAAGTCCGCAAGCAGAGGATCATTCCGATCGATGCTCGCGACGCCATGCACCCGCACCCGATGGGGCGTCTCGAAGTCGATGAACAACATGCCGACTTTCTGATTGGTGAGAATATTGCCCATCGATAGAAACATGCCGTTGCCGTTGTAACTGGGGAACGCGATGGTCTTTTCGTCGATCACTTTGACGAAGCCGGGCGCGCCCCCTTTGTAGGAGCAGGTGGGATAGCCGCGATGATCGACCGAGGTGAGGAAGAACATATCGCGGCTTTCGATAAATGCCTTATGCTCGTGCGGAATATCCGGTCGCACGATGGCTCCCTCGATCCGATCGGCCAAACGCGTGGTGTCGAACGTCTCCTGCAGGGCACGATGCTGGTCGCCGTAAATTGCGCTCATGTTTTCCTCGCAGGCATTTCGATTCGTGAATCAGGCTGGCGCCACCAGTGGATGGTTTGCAACCGCAATACGCATGTCAACCTTGAGTCCAGGGGAGGCCGGCGTTGTTCATATCTTCGGACCGGGAGGCGGTTCGAAATGACGCCTGGCGGACGCCGGGGCGGCGATTGCCGGAGGTGGAGCGGCGGGGCTAGGATCGTAATTGTGACTCGGATGCTGGGCGTGGCGCTGGCCGCGCTGTTGATTTTGCAGAATTGCTGCGGATGCCTCGGGCCGCCGGGTTATCCCAACGTTTCCGGATATTCGAGCGCGCCGGTCGGCGGATCAGGCTACAGCGGCGGCGCGGGCCTTAGTCCGACCGGGTACGGCGCGGGCGGCGGAAGTTACGGATCCGGCGGCGGCGGCGGCGGCGCGACCAGCGTGGACGCGGCCGCGCTTTCGGATTCGGCGCTGGCTGGCGCCCTCACGACCTATCTTAAGCATCATCGCTTGCCGCTGGTGGGCGCGGACGTCGTGACCAACGCGGACGGCAGCCGCAAGGTGATACTCTACGGCTTCACGGCGACCGATTACGGCAAGGCCGACGCGGTGCGCAAGACAGCGGATTTCGTCGACAATTCGTCGATCGAAATCACCAACCGGATAAGCGTGCAGCCGGCGTTGGCGCGGATGCATGCGCCGGCGCCATCGGGCGCCTTGATCGCGTCGGCGGGCGGGACCGAGAGCAATGCGCCGCCGCCGGCCGGCGTCGGGAATATCCAGGGCTACGAGGCCAATCAGAATCCCGCCACCTATGCGGCCGCGACGCCGGGCGCGAGCGGCAGCGCCAGCGGGGGCTGGATCAGTGCGATCGGACCGATCGTGGGAATCGCGGCGCTGGCGGTGGGCGCGCTGGCGCTGGGCGGCGCCGGAGGTTACGGCGGCTATGGCGGAGTCTATCCGAGTTACGGTTACGGTGGTTACGGTGGATATGGCGGCTACGGTGGGTACGGCGGCTATCCGTAAGCCGCGACGTCCATTTTCGTTCAGCGACACTTTTCCCTGCGATTAAGACCTATCGGCGCCGGCGCAAACGGCCGCGGCGGTGCGCTTCGCGCCGTGCGTGAGCGCGCGAAACGTCAGCGCGCGGCCGGCGCGGTGGGAATGGCCGCGGTGGGAGCTGGCGGCGGCGGATTGTCGCCGTCGCGAAAGTCAGAAGCCGAGAAGCGGCGGAGTCCGGCGCGGATGCATTTGAGCTGGGCGGAATCGTCGGCGGGATAGCGCTGTTGGCATCGGCCGGCGATTTCCGCGCCGACCATCCGGGAGCGCGCGCGCGGATCGACGGGACCGGCGAAGACGCCGCGAATGACATGACGGATGCAGGCGATATTGTCGCCGGGACGGATCGCATAGGGCGCCGTCGTATTGCACGAGCGCATCCCGGCGGCGAGCGCCTCGCGTTGCGCGGGCGTGATGCGATCGGCGACGGGCGCCATGCAGCGGTTCCATTGGCCGAGGCGCGACGGAATCAGCGCGGCGTCGGGCGGGGGCGCGCCGCGGCCGGTCTCGAGGTCGCAATGGCGAATGCGATCGATAAACTCACGATAGGTCGGCGCGGTTGGCTGGGCGCGTGCGACGGACCGCGCGCCGGTCGCGACGGCCGTTAGCGCGATCGCGACCGCGAGGATCGCGGCGCGAAGCATCATGTCTTGACCTTGCGGCGGGGTTTAGGCGCGGCGGGTGCGGGCGTATCAGGGGTGACGATGCGCAGGCTTTGCCAGAGATACCATGAAGCGGCGGAGCGAAAGGGTCGCCAGCGTTCGCCGATTTCGCGCAGTTCGGTGGGCGTCGGCGGTTTCGCCATCGCGTAAAGCCGGCCGGCGGCGTTGCGCACGCCGAGGTCGCCGACCGGCAGGACGTCGGGCCGCAGCAGATTGAACATCAGGAACATTTCGGCGGTCCAGCGGCCGATGCCGTTGACGGCGGTGAGATGCTCGACGATTTCGTCGTCGGACATGCGGGGAAAGCGATGGAAGTTGATCGAGCCGTTCTGGACGTGGGTGGCGAGATCGCGAAGATAAGCCATCTTGCCGCGTGAAAGGCCGGCCGCGCGCAAGGTTTCGTCGCTGGCGGCGAGGACTTGCGCGGGCGTCGGGAAGCGGCCGGCGCCGGTCGCGCGGATGAAGCGCTCGAGGATCGCGGCGGCGGCCGCGCCGGCGAGCTGCTGGAAGATAATCGCGCGGACGAGGGCGGGAAAACGTTCGCGGCGATGGACGAATTTCACCGGTCCAATCTCCGCGATCACGCGGGCCAGCGCGGGATCGGCCTCGGTGAGATGGCGCCGGGCGGCGGCGGCGTAAGGGGGAGAATCAGGACGCATCGGGACGGCTCCTCGAAATCATTTTGCGCCCGGATGAGGCGAGAGCCAGACGGTATCGAGCCGGGCGGGACGCATCGGATTGAGGACAAGGCCATGCATCCAGGGCTGGCGGATTTCCCACGTCACCGGGAAATAGAGAAAGACCCAGGGAGCGTCGGCGACGGCGATCCGCTGGGCCTCGCGATAGATGGCGTAGCGGCGCGCGGGATCGGCGACGGGCGCGGCCTGGGCGAGGAGCGTGTCGAAGCGCGGATCGTAAAACCACGAATCGTTGTTGGCGCCCCATTGCGAACGCGCCAGCAGCACCTCGAGGAAATTGGCCGGATCGGGAAAATCGGCCTCCCATCCGGAGAAGAATAGCGGCACGGTTTGAGGTTGGCGAATCGCTTCGAGGAAGGGCGCGAAGGCGACCGGCTTGAGCCGCAAATCGACGCCGACCAGGGCGAGGTCCTGCTGCACCGATTGGCCGAGGATCATCATGGTCTGATCGGCGGGCATCCAGAGCGTGGCGGAGAAGCCGTGCGGATAGCCGGCCTGTTCGAGCAGGGCGCGGGCGCGCGCGGGATCGTAGGGATAGCCAGTCAGCGTGGAATCGTAGCCGGGCAAAGACGGCGGCAGGACGCCATTGGCGGGGATCCCGCGGCCGTTGATGACGGCGACGAGCTTGCGCTTGTCGACGGCGTAATTCATCGCGCGGCGGACGCGAACGTCGGTAAACGGCGCCATCCGGCAGTTCATCCCGAGATAGCGCGTGGTCATCGTCACGATACGCATCGTGAGGGCGTTGAGGCGCGGAGTTTTGACGACGTAGGGAAAGACCGCGGGCGGAATCGCCGAAAGGTCAATCGCGCCGGCTTCGAAGCGCAACCATTGCAGGTCTTCGTTGACGCCGATCGCTTCGACCACGGCGTCGAGCCGGGGCCGGCCCTTGACGAAATAGCCCGGATTGCGGACCAGGACGATACGCTGACCGCCGATCCATTGGCGCAGCATGAAGGGGCCGCTGCCGACCACGTGGCGGGAGAAATCGTCGCCGTAACGGGCGACGACTTCGTGCGGGACGGCGGCCGCGAAGGGCATCGCGAGCTTGTGCGGAAAGATCGGATCGGGCGCGGTCAGGCGAAAGACGATCGTCCACGGGTCGGGGGTTTCGATACCCGCGAGCGCTTGGGCGCGACCGGCGACGAAATCGGCGGCGCCGGCGATTCCGCGGTAATACTCCATCCCTTTGGAGCGGGTTTTCGGATCGAGGACGCGTTCGATCGCGAACTTGAAATCGGCGCTGGTGACGACGCGGCCGTTGGTGAAGCGGGCGTCGCGGCGCAGATGGAAGGTGAAGACGGTAGCGTCGGGCGAGGCCGCCCATGAGATCGCGAGGTCGGGGACGAGATCGACGCCGGAGTCGCTGTAGCGAATCAGCGTATCGAAGAGCATCTGCTCGAACATCCAGGAGTCGACGTCGTAGCCGGCGGCGGGATCGAGCGTGGGAACGTCGTCGAGGGCGGCGAGCTGGAGCACCTGCGCGCCGGGCGGAAAGGCGGGCGGCGGCGTTCCGGCGCGGCATCCGGACAGAATCAGCGTGGCGGCGAGCGCGATCGCGGCGCGAAGCGCGCGCGGACGTGCGCGGACGCGGCGCCGGCGGAAGGTCGGAATTGCGCTCGGCGCGGCCATTGCGTTAGCGCGCGGTCGCGCGGCCTCCGCGGCGGCGGAGATAGCCGTGGCCGAGCAGATTGAAGCCCATCACAGCGTAAAGGATTGCGACACCGGGGAAAATCGCGAGCCACGGCGCGGTGCGGAAGTAGGCGGTCGATTCCTCGATCATGCGGCCCCAGCTTGGCGTGGGCGGCGGCACGCCGAGCGTCAGAAACGACAGTCCGGCGTCGAGCAGAAGGGTGCCGGACGTGCCTAACGCCGCCATCACGACGATAATCGGCATCACGTTGGGCGCGACGTGGCGCAGGATCAGGCGCGCCGGCGTGGCGCCGAGCGCACGCGCGGCGACCACGAAATCGCGGCGCGAAACCGACAGCGCCTCGGCGCGGACGACGCGGGCGACCTGCG
>JAJXYM010000044.1 GCA_021780585.1 Deltaproteobacteria bacterium | reverse complement strand
TGATATCGATATGCGGAGCTGACGTAAATTGATTCCGACGCGTCGTTCGAAGCGCTAACCTGACGCTGCCGCGCGGCTACCCGACGCGCGCCAATCCTCCCGGAGATACGACCCTCGATGAAAGCGATCGTCTGCGAGAAGCCCGGCGACGAATCCGTGCTCAAAATCGGCGAAGTTCCCGATCCCGTTCCCGGTCCGTCCGATCTGTTGATTCGCGTCAGCCACGCCGCGCTCAATCGCGCCGATCTGATGCAGCGTCAGGGGCTCTATCCGCCACCGCCCGGCGCGTCGCCGATCCTCGGCCTCGAATGCGCCGGAACGGTCGCCGCCGTCGGCACGGCCGTCTCCGGATGGCGCGTCGGGGAGCGCGCGATGGCGCTGCTGCCGGGCGGCGGTTACGCCGAACTGGCCGCGGTCGATCACGGCTCCGCGATGCACGTTCCCGGGACGCTCGGCGACGCCGAGGCCGCCGCGTTGCCTGAAGTCTATCTGACCGCGTTCCTGAATCTCTTCATGCTGGGCGGCGTCAAGGCCGGCGCCGCCGTACTGATTCACGGCGGCGGCAGCGGCGTTGGCTCCGCGTCAATCCAATTGCTCCGGCTTGCGGGCGCGCGCCCGATCGTTACCGCCGGCTCCGACGCCAAGTGCGAGCAATGCCTGCGTTTCGGCGCCGACGTCGCGATCAATTACAAGTCCGGCCCATTCGCGGCCAAAGTCCGCGCCGCCACCAACGATCGCGGCGTCGATATCATCCTCGACAGTATCGGCGGCGCCTATCTCGCCGCGAATCTTGAGGCTCTCGCCAACGGCGGCCGGCTCATCATGATCGGCCTGATGCGCGGGGCGAAGGCCGAAATCGATCTCGGCGCCGTCCTGCGCCGCCATCTCCATTTGCTCGGGTCGACTTTGCGCACCCGCCCGGTTGCGGAGAAGGCCGAAATCGTCAGGCAATTCCTCGCGCGCTTCGGCGCCGATCTGGAGCAGGGCAGGCTGCGTCCGCCAATTTACCGGACGTTGCCGCTCGCCGACGCCGCCATGGCGCATCGAATGATGCAAGCGAGCGAACATTTTGGCAAAATTGTGCTTAAAATTGTATAAATGTTGTAATGCCGCCAAGTCGGGCTTGGTTGCAGAATTCTGATTGCCTGACGAGTCTACGCCGGTTATTAAGCGTAATGGCCGGATAGCGGCGCGAAGGCTCGCTTCGTGTTCGCGGCCGGACGTTAGCGGTGGACCGGGGCGTGATGGTGCGATTATCGTCGGCACAGCCGTGGGCTTTGACCCTGCGTATCGCGATTCTGTTCGTGCTCGCGTGGTGGATCGAGGACTGCCTCATCTTCTACGTCGCCTGGCGCCAGTTCGCCGTGGTCCGGCTCGGCCTGGAAATGGCCGACAAGACGCATCTCATGGCCGCGATTGGAGCCGCCGGAACCGTGCTCGACGCCTGCGGCCGCAAGCTTGCCGACGCCGCCGGCCAAGGCGTCGCCAAGCTTCAGGCCGGCTTCGATCTGCTGCCGTCCCACCTGCGGGCGCGGGCGCCGTTTCGCTTTCTGGCCTGGTGCGGCGGGACGCTGGCCGCAACCTTCGGCGCCAGCGCCACGGTGAATTTCGGCGCCGGCCTGCTGCGGGCGGGCGGACTCGCGATCCGCGCGCTGGTCGCGCTCACTGGCGGCTTCTGGATCGCGAATCTCTACCGCCGCCTCAACGACGCGCTCAACCGTCTCTTTACGCTGCCGACGCGTTTTTATTCGGAAGCCGAGGCGGAACATCCGGCGCCCAGTTTGCTCGCCGCCGACGACCTCGAACCGATCGACGCGCCGCGCGGCCGCGGCGACGGCCGCGTACGCCGGCGCGAGTACCTGCAATTCTTTCAGGGGCACGTCGAGCGCATCGGGATAATCCTGGGCGGCGGCGGCGCGCGCGGCGCCTATCAGGCGGGCGCGCTCAAGGCGATTCACGAATTCCTGCGCGACTACAGCGTCCTGCACAAGGTCAAGGTGATCGCCGGTTCGTCGATCGGCGCATGGAATGCGATGTTCTGGCTGGCCGATCTCGTGGCGCCGCCAGACGCCGACACGGCGCCCACGATCGAAAGCTGGTGGAAGTCGGTTCGGCTCAATAATCTCGGCGATTTGCCGTGGTTCTATCTGCCGCTGGTCAGCGAGGGGCTGCTCAGGCCAAATCCGTGGCGCGAGAATTTCGACGCAACCTTCGGCGCCGCGCTCGACGAGGCCCTCGGCGATCATCCTCCCGTCCATTTCTATCTGACTCGCACCGACGGCGCTTCCGGCGCGCTCCATTACGCGACCAACTGGCGCGGCATCGCCGATCGGGTGAACGAACTCGGCAAGGATCGCCATCCCGATTACGCCAACTTCGAAATCCTCACTTCCGGCGACGGCGATCCGTATGCCCGCACGGCGGATTCGCTGTTCGCCACGCTCGATCTCGCGCCCCTCTTTGCGCCCGGTGCGGCCGGCGCCGCCGATAATTCCGGCGCGCTCGAACAACTGCCAATCAGTCTGGCCGCACAGGTCGAGCGCTGCGACCTGCTCTTCGTTCTGCCGCTCAATTTCGGCGCCGACGTCGCGGACGAGCCGGGCGGAGCGTCGGTCCGCCGGATCGCGCGGATCGCCGGCGCGCATAAGGGCGCGCTCGAACGCGCGGCCATTCGCGGCGTCGATACCGTCAATCGCTTCATCCAACGGATTGAGCGAATTGAATTCGGCGTCAACACGATGGCCTCCGCCAATCCGCCCGAGGGCCTTGCCGATGAAGCGCTGGCCGGCCTGCGGGAGGAGATCGCGGAGTTCAACGCCGAGCACAAAACGCTCTATCTCTTCACCGTATGTCCCGCCGGCCGGTTCGAGCTGGGCACGGCGGATTTCTGGAAGCAAAAGGCGCTGCGTGAGGCCTTCGACCTGATGTATCTGCAGACCAAGCGCGAATTGCAGAATCGCTTTTTCGAGGATATCGAGCCGGAGGATCCGCACGTCGTGATGGTCGATGGCGCCGTGCCCGAAGTCGACGCGCTGCCCCGGCCGCATTACCGCCGTCCGTCCGAACTCTGATTTCCGGGGGGCGGCGCGGATTCGCGCGGCGCCCGCTTAAACCGATCCGCCCGCGGATGGTATCCTGAACGGATAGCGTGTGCGGCCCGACCCCCGGCGTCGCGACCGCGACCGTTTTCGTCCGTTCCGTGCCGATGCGTTTGAGCGAACTCGATTACGAATTGCCGCCCGAGCTGATCGCCCAGGAGCCGATCGCCGATCGCGCCGACGCGCGTCTGCTCGTGCTCGATCGCGCGACCGGCGCGATCGCCCATTCGCGCTTCTACAAGCTGGCGCGCCATCTGCGCGAAGGCGACCTGCTGGTGCTCAACAATACTCGCGTCTTTCCCGCGCGGCTGCAGGTGCGCAAGGAGTCGGGCGGCGCGGTCGAACTGCTGATGGTGCGTGCGGCCGAGACTCCCGCCGGAGCCTGGCTCGCCCTCGCCAAGACGCATCGCCCGCTGCGCGAAGGCGTGCGCCTGAAGCTCGCCAGCGGGCGCGTTCTGCGGGTCGTCGGCAATGCGCGCAACGGCCGCGTGACGCTGATTCCGGAAGACGCGACCCCGATGGAGCGCCTGCTCGAGGAATCGGGCGTGCCCGCGCTGCCGCATTATATCCGCCGGCCGCCCGGTCCCGCCGACCTCACCGAATATCAGACCGTCTACGCCGAGCGCACCGGCGCGGTCGCCGCGCCCACCGCCGGATTGCATTTCACCCGCGAACTGCTCGACCAGCTCGCCGCCGCCGGCGTCCGGCACGCCTATCTGACGCTGCATATCGGCCCCGGCACCTTCGCGCCGATCCGATCGTCCGACGTCGAAGGCCATACGATGGAAGCCGAATGGTTCACGATTCCACCCGAGACCGCCGCCGCGATCGAATCCGCCCGCCGGCTCGGCGGCAGAATTATCGGCGTCGGCACGTCGAGCGTTCGCGCGCTCGAATCATGGGCAATCACCGACGATCGCGAAGGGTTCACCGGCCTCTTCATCTTTCCCGGCTTTCGCTTCAAGCTGGTTGACGGGATGGTGACCAATTTCCATATGCCGCGCAGCACCGTGCTCGCGCTGGTGATGGCGCTGGCCGGCCGCGATCATCTGCTCGCCGCCTATCGCGACGCGATTCGCCATCGCTACCGCTTTCTGAGCTACGGCGACGCGATGCTGATTCTGGCGGGCGCGGCGGCGACTCGGTCGGCGCGGAGCGCGGACCCGGGATAATCCGCATCGTGGCCGACGATCATTTCAGCTTCGTAATCGACGCGACCGACGGCGACGCCCGGATGGGCCGCATCGTAACGCCCCACGGCAACGTGCCGACCCCCGCCTTCATGCCGGTCGGCACCCGCGCCGCGGTCAAGGCGATGGCGCCCGACGAGCTCTGGTCGATGGGCTATCGGATGGTTTTGGCCAACACCTACCATCTCGCGGTCCGGCCCGGTTCGGAACTGGTCCACCAGATGGGCGGAATTGCGCGCTTCATGGGTTTTCGCGGCGCCGTTCTGACCGACTCGGGCGGCTTTCAGGCGATGAGTCTTGCGCGGATCAATTCGATCGGCGAGGACGGCATCCGCTTCCGCTCCCATCTGGACGGCGCGCCGCTGACGCTCACGCCCGAGAGCGCGATCGCAATCCAGCAGGCGCTCGGCACGGATATCATGATGGCGCTGGATGAATGCACGCCCTATCCGGCCGAGCCGGAACGCGTGCGCCAGTCGCTCGAATTGACGGCGCGCTGGGCCGAACGCTGCGTCCGCGCCCG
The DNA here is from genome assembly GCA_021780585.1 of Deltaproteobacteria bacterium. Classification (GTDB taxonomy): domain Bacteria; phylum Desulfobacterota; class Binatia; order Binatales; family Binataceae; genus JADMIL01. The sequence continues at coordinate 6,631 of JAJXYM010000044.1, read as the reverse complement.
CACCAGCCCGACCCAGGCGCTGTTCGGAATCGTGCAGGGCGGCGTCTATCCCGAGCTGAGACGACTCAGCGCGCGCCAGATTACATCGTTGCCGTTCGACGGCTACGCCGCCGGCGGCTTGTCGGTCGGCGAGCCGAAACCGGCGATGCGCGAGATGGCGGCGCTGACCGCGTCGCTGTTGCCGGCCGATCGGCCGCGCTATCTGATGGGCGTTGGAACGCCGCAAGACCTGCTTGCGGCGATCGCGATGGGTTTTGACATGTTCGACTGCGTGATGCCGACGCGCAACGCCCGCAACGGTTCCGCTTTCACCAGCGAGGGGCGCGTGTCGATCAAGCGCGCGGTCCATACCCGCGACGAGCGCCCGCTCGACCCGCGCTGCGACTGTCGCTGCTGCACCACTTTTTCGCGCGCCTACCTGCGCCATCTGTTCATGGCCGGCGAAATACTGGCGGCGCGCGCGTTAACGGAGCACAATCTCTACTTCTATGGTCGCTTGATGCGCGAAGCCCAAGCTGCTATCGCATCACGGGCCTATAAGGCGTTTGCCGGCTACGCAGCCAATCTGATCGAGACCGGCGAAACCGCAAGGAACGGGAAAACTGACTGATGCTTTTCGAGGGAATCGCGTGGGCCGATACCGCCGCGCACGCCGCCGCGCCGCAGGGCGGGTTGTTCGATCAACTGCTGACCAATCCGGTGGTGCCGCTGGTGCTGGTGGTCGCGGTGTTCTACTTCGTGATCCTGCGGCCGCAAACACAGCGCGCCAGCGAACATTCGAAGATGATCAAGGGGCTGAAACGCAACGACGAGGTCGTCACTACCGGCGGCCTGATCGGGCGGATTCACGAGCTTTCGGAAAATCTGGTCACGCTCGAAATCGCGCCCAATGTGCGCGTGCGCGTCGAGCGCAGTCAGGTCACCGCGATCTCGAACTACGGCAAAACGCCAGCGAAAAAGGACAAAGCCGAATAGCGCCGCCGCGGCGGGGAATTCGCGCGTGGGATAGTCAGGAATAATCGTGGAAGGCGCCAGTCAAAATCCAATTCCGATCGCGATCCTGCTTACGCTGGGCGTGATTTTTCTCTATCTCCATTTCACCAACGGCAGCGGCCTGATGCGGCTCCTGCTGGCCGGTGTGCTCGCGCTCTCGGCGGTGATTCTGCTGCTGCCGAGTTTTCGCCCCGATCTGCCCGATTTCATGGAGAGCCTGCCAAAAATCCAGCTCGGGCTGGATTTGCAGGGTGGCACCCATCTGCTGCTCGAAGTGAAGCTGCCCGCCGCGGTAAGCAATGCGCTGCGCCGGCGCGCCGATGATTTGAATCGCGCGCTCGCGCAAAACAAGCTCGCGCCCGCCGTGGTCGCCCAGAATCCCGACGGCTCGGTGACGGTGACGCTGAAAAACGCCGACGAGCGCTCGGCCTTTCTCGACTTGGTCGATAAGTCGTTTTCCGATCTGGTGCTGTCGTCCAACCCGTCGTCCGGCGCCGGCCCGTCGTTCAAGCTGGATTTCCAGCAGCGCGAGGCGATCCAGATCACTAACAGTGCGATGGATCAGGCGCTCACGACCATTCGCAACCGGATCGATCAGCTCGGCGTGCGCGAAACCTCGGTCCAGCGCGAAGGCGCCAGCGATATCCTCGTGCAGCTTCCCGGCATTCAGGATCCCGAACGCGCCAAAGAGCTGATCGGGCGCACGGCGGTGCTCGAATTCAAGCTGATCGATGACAAGAGTCCCCTGGGCGACGCGATCAAGAGCGGTCCGCCGCCCGGCGATGAAATCCTGCACGGACCGATTCAGGCCGGCGGCGCCGAGTCCTATCTGGTCGAGACGCCCGTCCTGATGACCGGCGATTCGGTCACCGACGCGCGGGTGCGGCCCGGCAGCAGTCTCGAAGGCCCCTACGTCGAAGTCCGTCTGGACAGCCGCGGGGCCGAGACCTTCGCCTCGATCACCGGCAACAACGTCGGCCGCCGGCTCGCGATTATTCTCGACGACACCGTCTATTCCGCGCCCGTGATCAAGGAGCCGATTCCCGGCGGCGACGTCCAGATTACCGGCAATTTCTCTTTCGAGGACGCGCACGAACTGGCGATCGTGCTGCGCTCGGGCGCACTGCCGGCCCCGGTCGAGATTATCGAGGAGCGCACGGTGGGACCGTCGCTCGGACGCGACTCGATCCGTCAGGGCGAACTTTCCTTCGTGGTCGGCGCGGTCGCTGTGCTGCTTTTCATGGCGATCTATTACAACGGCGCCGGATTGCTCGCCGATTTCGGCCTGACGTTGAATATCCTCCTGCTGGTGTGCGTGATGGCCGCGCTGCAGGCGACGCTGACCTTGCCCGGAATCGCGGGAATTGTGCTCACGCTCGGGATGTCGGTGGACGCCAATGTGCTGGTCAACGAGCGGATGCGCGAGGAGTTGCGCGGCGGCAAGTCGCCGCGCGAGGCGGTGAAGCTCGCCTACGAACGCGCATGGTCGGCAATTCGCGATTCGAATATCTCGACTTTCGTCGCCGGGCTGATCCTGTTCCAGTTCGGCACCGGTCCGGTGAAGGGCTTCGCCGTTACGCTCTGCGTCGGCGTGCTGACGGGCGTCTTCTCCTGCTTCGTCGTTACGCGCGCCTGGTACGATCATAAGATTGCAAAACGGCGATTGGCGACAATTAGCGTTTAATGGCTGGAAAAAGCAACTTAAACGTGATTTTCTCCTGAATTAGGTGACGATGTGATAAATTTGGTGTGTTGATGAAGGCCTTCGCGCCGAATGCGTAGCCTTTTTCGGGGGGATTTGGCAGAATAACTTGACTTGGCGTCGGGTGGCGTACTAAAAACACGCGCGTTCCCGACCGTTGAATGTTCTCATGTCACGATGATGGCCGATAAGGACGATATCCTGCTCAATTCCCGTGAGGTCGCTTTTCTGCTCGACCTCAGCCCTGATACGGTCAACGAGTTTGCGCGGCGCAATATCCTGCCGGCGTTCAAGAAGGGCCGGCAATGGCGCTTCCGTAAGCGCGACATCGCCTCATTCAAGCGCCATCTGCGCGGCGTTAACGTGGCGGCCTGAGCCGGTCGGCGTGATGCGACTGGCGAGGGAGCCGGCGAACGGCGCTGGCGGCGCGGATTTGGCCGGAAATTCTCCATTCAATCGCTCCCCGAGGTACGCATCCGATGGCCGAGCCGCATGAGAGCCGCGTCTATTCCGATCTGGCTCATTTCTACGACAAGGTTTTCGGTCGCGCCTTTGTGGATCATGAACATGAAGTGATCGAGTCGCTGCCGTTCAGGCCGGGTCAACGCGGGCTCGAAGTTGGCGTCGGCACGGGCATCTCGCTCGACGCCTATCCGCCCTATCTGCAGGTCACCGGGATCGATCCGTCGGCCAAGATGCTCGCGCAGGCGATCGCCAAGACGCGCGAGAACGGTTGGAGCCATATCGAGTTGAAGAGCGGCGACGCCCAGCAACTCGAATTCGCCGACAACAGCTTCGATTGGGTGCTGAGCTTCCATGTAATGACGGTGGTGCCGGAACCGCGGCGGATGATGGCCGAGATGGTCCGGGTCTGCCGTCCGGGCGGCCGGATCGTGGTGATCAGCCATTTCGCGAGTCCAAATCCGATCCTCTATTTCCTGGGCCGGGTGGTGAACCCGATCACCAAGTTGCTCGGATGGACGACTCGGCTGCGCGCCCGCGACGTGCTCGAGGGCCAGCCGATCACGGTCGAACGCAATGATCGTTTTTCCCGCCTCTCGGTCCATTATTGCATTATCGCGCGCAAGGCCGGGCCGGACGCCTAGGGCGCGGCGCGGGATTGGTCCGATGGCGATCGGGACGCGGCGCGGCCGCGACAAACTTAAAGTATTGGATTAGGTTTTATGAGCCGACGGTTCTGGAGCCGGCCGATGGTCGCGGCGCTGGCGCTCGCCGCATGGCTGATTCCGGCGGTCACGTCATCGGCGTATATGGGCGGCCCGGTTGCGAATGGCGGGACGATCAGCGGCGTCGTGCGTTATGCGGGAGCTCCGCCAAAACCGAAGCAACTTGAAATCAGCAAGGACCGCGACGTCTGCGGCGCCCATCCGATCTATGACGAATCGCTGGTCGTCGGCGCGGATGGCGGAATCGCCAACGCCGTCGTGACGATTCCCGGAATCGAACAGGGCGCGCCGATGAAGCCTGAGCCGGAGGTCCTGTTCGATCAAAAGGGCTGCCAGTACACGCCCCATCTGATCGCCTTTCCCGCCGGCAGCACGATCAAAATCATCAACTCCGACGGGATTCTGCACAGTATCCATACCGAATCGGCCGTGAATCCGGTGGTCGATATGGCGCAACCGGGATTCAAGCATGCGATCACCGTGACGATCGCGCGGCCCGAGGCGATCAAGGTCACCTGCGATGCGCATAACTGGATGCAAGGCTGGTGGTACGCGACGGCGAATCCCTACTATGCGGTGACCGACGCCAAGGGGGATTTCACGATTCGCGATGTGCCGCCGGGAACCTACACAGTCGAGGTCTGGCAGGAGACGCTGGGCGTCGCGAAACAGCGCGTGACGGTTACGGCCGGCGGCGCGGTCACGGCCGACTTCACGCTCACGCCCAGGTGACGCGATCGGCCGGCGGTTCCGGCGCGCACTCGCGCGCCGCCCGCCGCGGACGGCCAAAGCGTTTTCGCGCGCGACGCAACCGGCTAGAATCGTTGCGATGATCAAGCGTTTCGAACGGCTCGAAATCGCGACCGCCGACCTCGACGACGCGGGCGCGGTCTATTCCGGCAATTTCGGCTTCAGCGTGCGGTCCGTCCCGGGCGCGGACGAGGCGGTAATCGCGATTGGCGACGCCGAAATTCGCCTGCGGGCGGACGCCGCCGCCGCGCCGCTGATCGCGGCGACAGGCGAGGGTCTCGCGGCGATTTGGCTCGAGGCCGACGATGTCGACGCGGTCGCGACCGCGCTCGATCGCGCCGGACTCGAACGGCGGCCGGTGCGGCGCGAGGGCGGATGGCGCGTGCTGGAAGTCGATCCGAAGGCGGCGAATCAGACGCCGCTCTTTATTTTCGATCGCCGCCCGTAGGCGTTGGGCGCTATGCCGCGCAAAGCGCCGCTGTTCCGTCCGGCGCCGGCGACTGAAGCCATTGCGCCGCGTCGCCGCGGTGGCCGTGCGCCCGGATCGCGCATTGTGGCGGCGCGAGGGCGGGATTAGATTTGAAACATGAATGCATGGTCGCGGCTGTTATGGCTCGGCCTGCGCTCGAGCGCGGAATCCCGGCAAGTCCGCCGCTCCGTCCCACGACGTAAGCCTCCGCTGTTAGCGACGATCGTAATCGCGCTGGCGGTCGGCGTTGCCGGATGCTTCGACCGCGCGACGCCCGGGTCGGCGGCGCCGTATGGCGGCGTGCAGGACTATCTGTCCTACGCCAACAGCGACAACTTCGGACCGTTCCCATATTATTCGCCGGCCGATTGGCTATGGTATCCGGAGCCGTTCGGATATTACCAAAATTACGGCTGGTACCCCTATTTCCGCGACGGCGGCGACCATGATTGCGACGACGGCTTTTGCGCCGGCCGGCGCCGGCCGAGTCCGTTCGGTCATCCGCCGCCCGCGCCGACCGCGTCCGCGCGCTTCGCGCTGGCCCAGCATAGCGGAGCCGCGCTCGGCGCCTCGCATGGCCCGCTGGGCGGGCTCCACAGTGGCTTTGGGATGCATAGCCTGGGCGGGTTCCACGGCGGTGGCCATCGCTGAGCGACGCGCGGACGGTTTGCGCGTCGGTTGGATGGTTGACTGGGACGGCTTCGCATCCCGGTCGGGCGTCTCAGCCAAAATCAGGGTCGAAATCCGCGCCAACGGCGGCTTCGAGACGGCGGGTCAAAGCGACGCGATCGGCGCTTTTCAATCCGGCCGTCTGAATCGGCGCGCCGAAGCGGATGCGGATCCGCCGGCCGGGAATAACGAATCTGGCGCCGCGCGGCATGATCGCCGCCGTGCCGCTGATCGTCATCGGCACGCATGGCAGTTTGGTGAGAATCGCGAGCCATGCCGCCCCGTCGCTGAATTCGTGCACGCGATTGTCAGTGAAGCGATGGCCCTCGGCGAAAACGCAGATGCTGTAGCCGTGGCGGACGACTTCGACGGCGCGCCTGATCGCTCTGCCGCCGGCGTCACGATCGATCACGATATTTTCCGATTTGTGCAGGATGAAGCCGAGCACCGGGAGCTTCAGAATTTCCTTTTTCGCGACGAAACGGACCTCGCCCGGAACCTCGCTAATCACGGACAAGATGTCGAACAGGCTCTTGTGATTGGCGACCAGGACGCATCCGCCGGCCGCGCGCAGATTTTCCAGGCCTTCGAGTTCGACGCGGACGCCGCAGGTGCGCAGGATACACCAGGCCCACGCGCGGATGATCGGCGTCGCCGCATGGCCATGGTTGAAGAATGAAGCAAACGCCGAGGGAAAGGCGAAAATTACCGTGTATAACACCGACAGAATCGTTGCGATGATGCCGCGGAGCGCGTGCAGGGGACCAACTTTCGCGGCGGGAGGGATGGCGTGTGCGGAGGCGTCCGGCGGCGTCATTGCGCGATGCGCGGCGCGCCGATGCGCGGCGCGCCGGGAACAGT
>JAJXYM010000211.1 GCA_021780585.1 Deltaproteobacteria bacterium | reverse complement strand
GGACGAAATCGTGATTGTTTCCTTGTATGTTCCGGGCGCGACAAGAACGGTATCGCCGCTGGACGCCGCGTTTATCCCCTGCTGAATGGTGGGCTGATCGGCCGGGACATTGATTGTGGCGGCGAAAGCCGGAGTCCGCAAAGCGACGATTGCAATGAGGAGAGCGCAGATTCCGATGCTGCAAAAACCCGTCCATCCGCCAGAAAAAAGGCATCGAATCGATTTATTCGCCATCACAGCCGCAATTTATCAGCGTTTTGTGAGTATAGTGCAATATGATGCGTCATTATCACCATTTGGACTTGGTTGCCGAATGCCTCGCAAGTCGGCCGCCTTTTCCATCACGACGCGATCGGCCGCGCCAAAAAGCGGCAACTCAAGTGGGCGAAAAAAAAACGAGGGCCCGATGGCTCGGACCCTCGCTCGCGATTCCGTGAAATCAGCCGCGAATCAGTACTTGTTGATGATCGAGACGCCGACGTTCTGGAAGGTGGTCATCTGTTCGAGCACGTGCGACGCGCGCTCCAACCCGATCGTCTCGGTGATCATCGACTTCGGATTGAGCTTGCCCGCCTCCACCATCTGCAACATCGAGGGGTAGCGCGACGCCGGCATCCCGAGCGACGCGATCAGCGCGAGCTCCATCGTAACCATGCGGTCGATCGGGAGCGCGACTTCGCCCTTTTCCGCCGCGGTGGTCAGACCGATCTGCAGCGAACGGCCCTGCTTGCGCAGGCAATTGATCGAATTGAGGCAGGTGGCCTTCACGCCGAGCGCATCGACGCCGACATGGGCGCCGCCCTTGGTCAGATCGAAGATCGCCATCACGGCGTCGGTCTTCTTGCCGTTGACGACATGCTGGGCGCCGACCTTTTTGGCCAGTTCGAGCTTGGCGTCGTCGAGATCGACGGCGATTACGTTGGCGCCGATCGCGGCGGCGATATGCACCGCCGACAGGCCGATTCCGCCGCATCCGTGTACGGCGACCCATTCGCCGGGCCGCACTTGCGCGCGATCGACCACGCCGTGATAAGAGGTCATGAAGCGGCAGCCCATCGAGGCGCCTTCTTCAAAACCGACGCCCTCGGGCATCGGCACCAGATTGGCGTCGGCGTTGGGAATTCCGACGTAATGGCCATAGCCGCCCCAGTAGGAAAACCCGGGCAGGGAGGGATTGGCGCATACGTGCGACTGGCCGCTGCGGCAGTATTCGCAGACGCCGTCGCCCTGGCTGAAGGGCACCAGCACGCGATCGCCCTTTTTGAAGTTGTGGCATTCCTTGCCGACTTCCTCGACCACGCCGCAGAATTCATGGCCCATGACGAGCGGCATCGGCGGCACCAGGCCGATCCACGACCAGTCGCCCGACCACGCATGCCAGTCGGAACGGCATACGCCCTCGGCCTCGGAGCGAAGAATCACGCCATTGGACGGACAGCTCGGGTCCGGCACATCCTTGACGACGAGCGGCTTGCGCACCGCTTCCATCACTGCTGCTCTCATGAACGAATCTCCTCGTTAGCGATTGTCCGACGGCGCGATGCCGGCTCCCGCGAGCCCCCCACGGCCACGCGCAGTCCGAACTGTCATATAGCGCCTTGCTGGCGCCCTCGGCAATCGCCAAGCCGCCTGAAAGCGGAAAAAACCCGCCGTAACGAGCGCCGCGACTAGCCGATCAACGTCTGCAGCGTGCGCGCAAAGGCGTTGGCGTCCTCGCCCGCGTCGATTTCCACCGGATGGAGATCGGCGCCGGCCGCCTCTTGCGCGGCGAGCCGTTCGACCGCACCGTTGACGTCGCCGACATAGCCGATTTCGTTGAGCAGGCGCGGCGCGACCGCTTCGGTCCCGGCCTTGGCGCCGCCGGCGTTCCACGCTTCCTTGATCGCGTTGACCTCGGCGCCGAAGCCGAAGCGCGTCAACTGCGCGGCATAGAACGTGCCCATCCGGGCGGCGTAGAAGGCGAGCGTTCCGGCGTGGACAGCGCGGCCGCGCGCAATGTCGGCGGTGACGTGGATCCAGCCGGGAGCCTTGACCGCGACCGCGTGCTCGTCGCGGCCGGCGGCGCGAACCAACGCGCGGAATTCGCCGATCGCGGGTTTGAGGGCGCCCAGCGGGATCATCACCGGCATCCAGCCGTCGGCGACGCGCGCGGTGAATTCGACGCTCTTGCGATTCAGCGAGGCGATAAAGACGGGTATATGCTTGCGCACCGGTTCGAAGCGCAGGGTGAAGCCGCGCGCGAGCTGGAAGATTTTACCGTTGTAGTTGAGCGGCGTTCCGGCCATCAGCAGGTTGAAGATTTCGACGCACTCGCGCATCCGGGTGAGCGCCGGATTGAAGCGCACACCGTGAAAATGCTCGATCACGTTGGGGCCGCTGGTACCGAAGCCGGCGATCATGCGGCCCTGGCTGAATTCGTCGAGCGTGGCGAAATGCTGCGCCAGCGCGGCCGGTGTGCGCGAATAGATATTGACGATCGAAGTGGCGAGCTGGGCGTGCGCGGTATGCTCGGCCAGCAGAGTCAGCAGGGTGAAGGCGTCGCGGCCCCACGCCTCGGCGACCCAAATCGAATGGACGCCGGCCTGATCGGCGATCCGGGCGCGTTCGATCAGCGCCTTGTAGTCGATCTTGCCCTGCCAGTTAACGCCAATCGTGAGCTTGCGCGCCATCGTGCGATCCCCCTCCGAAACTACGATCGTGAGAGCCGCACACAGGCTTAGCGCTATCGCCCGCGGCTTGTCGAGTCGCGCGCGACGGTCGGCGCGCGGGCCTGGCGCCGGTCACGCGGGCGGCGGACGACGCGGCGCGCGCGGACGCGGCG
>JAJXYM010000312.1 GCA_021780585.1 Deltaproteobacteria bacterium | reverse complement strand
GACACGAACGTGCTGCTGGACTTTTTGGCGCCGATGCGACCAATGTCGCATCGGTCGCGGCCGAGGCTTGGCGCCGTTACCGCACGCGCGGCGATGCCGCGCGCGGATCGCAAGCGAATTCCTGATAGACGCCGCCGCGCTGAACGCGGCCGCTCGGCTGCTCACATTCACGCGCGACCACAACTTTTACCATCAATATTTCGCCGGCCTTAAGGCGCTGCATCCGGCGGCTTGATAGCGGCCATTCGCAGAGAAGTTTCGGGAAAGAGCTTCCGTAATTCGCATGAATTCTACTGGTCGGGGTCGAGGAGGCGTTCGAGCAAGCGGCTCCCGTCGACATGTCGACGGGCTTCCAGTGATGATGCCGCAAATGCGCGCGCCGCTCACGCCTGGAAGCTCGCCTGAATTGCCGGGCAATGGCGCGTGCCGCCTTGGCCGTGCTACACTGAATCAGTGGAGCACGGCCATGTCTAACCTCACTATCACCGTCGATGCGACGACCTTAAAGAAGGCGCGCTTGAGGGCGTTGAGCGAAGGCATATCGGTTAACGAGGCGCTGCGCAAATTCCTCGAGTCGTATGCCGGCGTAAGCGCCGAACAAGCCGCCGCCGTGGACGATTTGCTGGAGCTGTCGCGGCGGGCCAAGTCGCGGCAGGGCGCCGCCCGGCGGTGGTCGCGCGAGGAGCTGCACGAGCGCGGATAATGCGGCGCTTCTTCGACACCAACGTCCTCGTCTATCTGTTCGACGCTTCGGCGCCGCGTAAGAAAGCGCGCGCGCAGGAATTGCTGCGGCAGGCGGCTAACGCCGGTCTTGCGCTTTTGAGCACCCAGGTGCTCCAGGAATTCTTCGTTGCGGTTACGCGGAAGTTATCCGCGCCGCTGCCGCACGAGCAGGCGGAGCGCGCGGTGCGGAACCTGGCCAAGTTGCCCGTGGAGCAGGTTGACGCCGAGACGATCCTCAAAGCGATCGAAACAATGCGCCGTTATCAGCTCTCTTTTTGGGATAGCGTGATCGTTCAAGCGGCGCTCCACGGCGGAGCGACCCTTCTTTACACCGAAGATCTTAATGACGGCCAAGTCATCGAAACCCTCGTAGTCGAGAACCCGTTTCAATCGTAGCGCTTGCCGCCGCTCCGCCTTGGTCCGGCCAGGCTTCGCTGCCGAAGCGTTCGAGCCGGTCCCGTTTCACGCTGGCAGGGCGGTGTGGAGGATTTCGATGAATTGACCTTCGCGCCGCTCGCCGAACATCTGGGCGAGGCGGTGAGGTGGACCCGATATTTGCGACAGAGATCGGGTCCACCTCACCCTTCATATCTCTGGGAGTTGTTTGTGGTGTCGCCGCAGTCGCCTGTCTTTTACCTATGGGCGGGAGACGGACAGCTGATTTCGATACTCTGAAACGGCCCACTTCGATGCTCTGAACTGGCCCACCCCCGCAGAGCCGAGCATCCTGCCGGTAGGCGGCGCTTCAGTCACGGTTGCGCCTTGGCGCCGCCCGGAGTGACGCTGGCATTGTGGACGCGCTCGGCTAAGAGCCTACGCGCGTGTAAACCGGGGACACGTGACTCATCCTCTCCGGATGACGCTTGCTGGCAGCACGGGCGAATCTTGATCGCGCGGTCGGTGGTCTTGCGGGCGTGCGGCCAATCGACGCGGCCGACGCGCCTAACGGATTTCCCTTGCCCAACATTTGGCGACAGACCTCACGTTTTCCCGGCCACGCGGAAGCTGGTCGAAAGATGATGGGGTTAGGCCGCGCGGCGGCGTCGAAGCGCCCGGAGTGCGGCTTTGGGTTCATGCGCCAAGACGCGCATGAGCGCGATCGTGGCGGGTTCCATCATCACCCGGTTCTGTTCCCAGTTTTGCAAGGTCGCGACCGGAATCCCCAGCGTATCGGCAAATTGCTGCTGAGACATGCCCAGCCGCTTGCGGATATACCACGGCGAGATGATGTCTTCCTCGCGCAGTTCCGCGGCCGGGTCTTCGCCGTCTTCAATCATGCGCCGGCGAATATCCTCTTCGGTCGTCGCTTTGATCCTGGCGCGGTCCCGTTTCGACGGGCGCGCCTTGATTTCATCGAGCGTCATTCGCGTGATAGCCATAGCTTGGCTTCCTTTCGATTAGATCGCCGCACCGAGATGATTCCCACCGCGTCGCCGCGCCAGGTGAACACGACATGCAAAATGTCGCCTTCACTTTCGCCCACGGCCCGGAATCGCGCCTCGCCGTGTTTGCGGCGGGTGTCTTGCGAGATCGCGACCGGTCCCTCGAAGATTCGAGCGCCGTCGTCGAAGCCGATGCCGCGTTCGCGCAGGGTCTTGGCGTGCTTGGCTTCGTCCCACTCGAACTTCACTAATGGAATTATACGCTTAAAGCGTACTTTGCTGCAATGCCAAAACCTACAAGGTTAAACGCCAGACGGCCGCCTGCTCGGGAACGTCAGGCGTTCCGTGCACTGCTGATCCGGTCGAGCTGATCGACCGTCAGCTCGACGGAGCTCCGTTCCCATAAACCGGTCTTCCGCCGGCGGTTCCGCTGCATGGCCACGCTGATGGAGGCGGTCACTGCGCGGGCACGCGGCGCCGTCGGCGGGTCTCCGGCACGGGCGTGCGGCGTTCTGCTCGCGCGTCGTGAAATCGGGGCGCGGCCTCCCGGATTCGGGGTGAGGAGGCCGCGCCTGGGAACACTGGGCGCCCAGCGTTCGGTGGCGCGGCCGAAGGCGGCGATGGTCTTGAGCGAGATCGCCCGGCGGCTGGGTTGACAAACTGTCAACGGTAATATAGAGATTTGCGATATTCACGTTACGTGAAAAAAGGGCGGGA
>JAJXYM010000361.1 GCA_021780585.1 Deltaproteobacteria bacterium | reverse complement strand
GAGCGCCCGAGTCGCGGCGACCGGAAAAATGAGCGTAATGCGGTCTCCGGCGCGCGCGGCGAATCTGACCTGCTTCAGCACAAAAGACCGCTCGGCGCCGTTTCCCACCTTGAGGCGAATTACGCGATGCCTGAAAGGTTGCCATTCGTGGCCGACGATCGGCGACCGCGGTTCGACCGCTGGATTATCTTCCTGCGACCAAACACCCATCCTGAGAGGGTGACCCGTATCCTCGTGCGTCTGGATGTCGATAACGGTTCCACTGATGTAGCTGAACGGCACTCGCACTTGACGCTGGCGCTCGACGAGATTCAGAAAAGTCCGCTCGGTGTATGCGAAAACGAACGCCGGAAGATCGCCTGCCGGTGGATGCTCTTCAGTCGGCGCCGAACGCAATACTGAATAGTGGCGCGCACCGCAGCGAGAGCAAGTCTGTCTATCGACGAATCGTGAACCACATCTGGTGCAGTAAGTCATGATGCTAACTCCTCTTCGTCCTGGCGCACCGCTCGTCCGCTGAAGGCGCGCTGCGGTGTATGGCAAGACCTCACCATCTGATTCCTCTGCCCTGTTCGCGTCTTTGTTCCTGACGTATGCCGGGCTTGAGTCGCGTGGCCGCCGGGTCTTCAATTTCGACCGGCTTGTAGTTGCGGGAATTCGCCCGCTGCGCGGGCGACAGATGTTCAAGCGCGGTCGGCTTGAGCTGCTCGCGCCCAACCGCGCGAGCCAGCGCGGTTGCGTCGTCCGTGTAAATCCGCGCGTCATGCCGCGCTCTGCTGATCGAGACATAAAACTGGCGTTGATTAACCAGCTTGACGCTGCGCGTGGTGTCGATGTTGACGATGACGCGATCGACGGTTGCACCCTGGCTTGAATGCGAAGTCGAGGCGTAGCCGTAGTCGATATGCCTCAGCCGCGGCGTGGCCGCGCCGATCTCGCGGCCGTCGTCCATCCGGAGTCGGACCTGTTTGTCATCGATCGCTCTGATGGCCGCGAACTCGCCGTTGGCGATTTTGAGCGCACGGTCGGGAGTCCGGAACTGAATCCGGTCGCCGACGGCGAGCGTGCGGGACTCCGGCCGAAAAACCTCGACGCCTCTTAGGCGCTGCGGCGCGTATACAATGGCCGCGCCCGCACTCGTTCTGATCGTGAGCCGGTCGTGGCGAAGATCGGGCGCCTCGACCGTGGCGTAGCTGCCGCGCTCGATCCCGAGTTTCAGACTGCCTCGCCGGAAGCGGACCACGTCGCCCACGGCGTAATGGCGCGCATGCGCGCGCTGCGCTCGGGTCAGATCGAGACTTGCCAGGATCGGCAGGTCGAATCCTTCGCGTCCAACCTGCCCGCGCTCAGCCAACAGCTCCCGGATTGTCCGGTTAAGTTCGCGCCGCTCCTCGTTGGCGGGGCTTACCACCAGCGTCCGCTGGCCAACCTCATAGGAGCGCAGATAATCTTCTGCGATCGCCCGGTAGCGATCGGCGGCGGGCGCAATTTGCGTGATCCGATCTTGTTGTCTCAGTGCCTTAATAACCTCGGCGGCTTTGCCCGCCGACGCGAGTTCGACCACCTGACGCAACTCCGGATCGCGCTGGCGGCGGATCACGTTCAGTGATGCGGTGGCCATCCCGGCCTGTTGCATTTGGTAGACCGGACGCCCGGCTTCGATCGCATGATGCTGGCGCTGGTCCCCGACGAAGACGATCCGCTCAACGCCCGCCTCCTTCGCCAGATGGAGCAGCCGGTTCACCTGCCGGGTGGCGAGCAGACTCGATTCATCGACGATCCAAAATTCTCTGCCGTGCTTTTCGGGCGGCGGATTTTCGAGCAGGCTCGCTACCGTGCGCGACAGCACTCCGGCTTCCGTCAACGCTTTGACACTGCCGCTGGTGGGACCGAAGCCGCGCACGAAGTAGCCCTGCTCCTGCGCCAGTTCGCGAATTGCTCCGACGGTGGTGGTCTTGGCGGCGCCGGCGCGACCGTCAATTGCGCTTAGCCAGTCGCGAGTCGAGAGCGTCACTTCGGCCGCGGCGGTCTGATCGGGCGCGAGTCGTCGCCGGACCGCCCATCGTCTGATCTTCTCGGCGTCGGAAATCGCCGATGCCTTGCTCTGGCCATCACGCATGAGGGCGATGTTGTCGCCTTCAAGTGCGGCCATTTCGGGCGTGGTGAACGACCCGATTGGATGGCGATGGCTCGGTGCGATAGCGATCAGCTTGCCGTCATCGCGGTGGCGTTCTACGGCGCCGCGCACGTGCTCCAGAATGCAGCGGCCCATCGTATGCTGGAGCGCGAACGTCTCAAGCTCGCGCCGATCCGGAACCGCGTCGCGCTCGGTCGTGTGCGCAATCGTCACGCGCACGTTCTCCGTGAGCGTTGGCGCGTCGCTCTGCCGCCACAGGCTTCCAAGGTTGAGCGCCTTTGCGGCGATGACATCGATCTTGACGTCGTAAGCGTCGGCGCGCTGACGCCACTCGACCTTGAGCGCCTTTTCGTCGCGGTGGTCCTTGGCCAACCGCGAACGATGCGCGGCAATCTGAGCCGCTCCCGCCCCGTTCACGCCCAACCGCGCCAGCTCCTGCTCGATATCCTGGCGGCGCTGCGAGAAGGCCATGACCTGCTCGCGGCTGTAGCCTTCGAGCTCCCAGCGGCCATCTCGGCCCGTGACGCTGATCGCATAACCGAGCTTCTGGACCTGGCGCGCAAGCTCCGCCCGATAGACTGCCGTCGCGAACGCCTGCGAGCGGTAAATCTCGACCGGATCGAGTCCGCGCCATGCGGTATCGGGGCGGCGCGTCATATTCATCACGACAACGTGTGTATGAAGATGCGG
>JAJXYM010000370.1 GCA_021780585.1 Deltaproteobacteria bacterium | reverse complement strand
GTGACCTTCGGACGTTTCTATTCCGTCACCCTCAGGCGTTACTATTCCGTGACCTTCGGACGTTTCTATTCCGTCACCCTCGGGCTTGACCCGAGGGTCCACGCCAAACGTTCTGGATTGCCGGGTCAAGCCCGGCAATGACGGACAGGACGATGCGTCATTCTTGACGGCGGTTTCAGCCATGCTTTAACCCGCCTTGGGACGTCGTTCAACGCCGCTGGCGATCGTGCCAGAGTGCGATCACCAGAACGTCCCCGATCTTGCACGACGCCTTGAAGCGATTCTTTTTCAATGGCCCGACATCATCGATTTCATGCCGGAGCAATTGGACATCATCGAGCCCATGCATGAACAGGTTGAGCTGTTTTTGGCAGAGGGATTATTGCTCGTGGCAGCAGCGAACACGGCGCGGACGGCGGGCGTCAGTTTGTCGGCGTGCGCCACCAGCATCGCCAACTGCCAGCGCTGTTCGTCGGTCAATACGTCGCCAAATCCCGGCATCCCGGAGAGCCGGATCCCGTGGGTAACCTTCCAGAACGAGACGCCTTCGGGATCGTCCGTCACCATCTCGTCCGGCTCGAACAGTTGGGGCGGAGGGGGAAATTCGCCCTTGGCGACCGGCGAGCGCTGCCCGCCCGGTATCCCGTGGCAAAAGGCGCAGTGATCTTTATAGAGATGCGCGCCGGCGATCATGTTTTGCTCGTTGTAGGGCAGCGGATCGGGCAGGCCGCGCGAGTCGGCGACGGCGACGTGAATCGCCATCTTCGCCAGGGTTTTTTCGAACGGCAACGGCGGCGCCGTCGTCTCCATCGGGACGCCGCCGAGCGCCACGAACAGATAGGCGCCGACGACGATCGCCGCCGCCGCCGCGAATCCGCCGAGCACGAACCATCCCAAACGTGACGCCATCGTAAACTCCTGACCGGCGCGGATTCCGCCGGGAGGCGCGGAGTGCGCCGCGCTTTCTTCCGTCGGCCCGAATGCGCACCGCTGTCGAACCAGCATAGCGACCAACCGAAAACAAAGGAAAGAAGCGCGGGCTGAGCCACATATTTGAAGGCCTGATAGGTCGTGACCGCGTTACGTACGGACTTCGCAGCCGTCGAAGAATCAGATATCGCCAGCCGCAAGCGTTGGGCGATTCAAAATTTGCCGCCGCTACGGATTGGGCGGCCGGTCTCGCTGATGGAGCGGTCGCCGTTCCGGCGAGCTCAAGAACTTCACCGCCCGTCCGTCTCACGCGATTTATCCGGCGCCTTCGCCGATGCAATTGGTTTGACAGTGGGCGGGGATTCCTGCGAAAAATCCGCATCAGACATTCTGAATCACCCGGGCATCCGAAGGCCGATGCTCCGTTCGTCCGCGCCTCGCCAGACGATAATTTCGCGGGCGGGCGCGGAGTCGGCGACGCGCCGCGGCGATCGGAGCCCGAGGAGGTAAAATGGCGAACTGGTCCGAACAAACCGTCCAAGCGGCCGGCCACGAACTGGCCCTGATTCGGGGCGGATCCGGCAAACCGTTGCTGATCTTCCACGACGAACTGGGCTTTCCCGGCTGGATGGAATGGAACGAGCGGCTGGCCGAGCGCCGCACCCTGCTGATTCCTCTGCAGCCCGGCTACGGCAAGACGACGCGCGTCGAATGGACGCGCAGCTACCGCGATCTGGCGGGCTTCTATGCGCAGGTGACGCGCGAACTGCATCCCGAGCCGATCGACGTGATCGGCTTCTCGGCGGGCGGTTATATCGCGGCCGAGATGGCGGCGGCCTGTCCGCACATCTTTTCGCGGATGGCGCTCGTGGCGCCGATGGGGATCAAGCCCGGCGAAGGCGAAATCATGGATTTTTTCGCCGTCACGATGCGTCAACATCTGCATGCGACAGTCGCGGATCCGGCGGCGACGCCCGAATACGCGAAACTCTACGGCGGCCAGATGACCCCCGAGCGGTTCGAGGCGTTCGAGGACGCCCGTGCGGAGACCGCGCGGCTCGGCTGGGAGCCGTTCATGCACAACCCCAGCCTGCCCTATCTGTTGCGCGGCCTGAAAACGCCGACGCTGCTGATTCACGGCACGCGCGACGCCGTCGTTCCGCGGGGATGTATCGACGCCTACCGCGCGGCGATCGCGGGCGCGCAGGTGTTCGAAATCGAGAGCGCCGGCCATCGTCCGGAAATCGAAAAGCCGGAAGAATTCCTGCGCGCCATAAATCGGTTCCTCGCGGAATAGCCGTCCGGGAACAGATACTCAGAGGAATACTCGAATGCAGGTAGGATACTTCACGGAGCGGCCCTATCGATGGGTTCCGGAAGAGGAAGTCTTCCGCAATCATGGATATTTCGCGGTCTCGAACCGTTTCTTCGATCGCGAGAAGGCGGCTGACGACTATAACTATTTCCTCGACGAGAACTGCTACGCCGAGGAACTGGGATTCGACGCCGTCGCCCTGAACGAGCATCACGGCAACCCCTTCTGCATGGGTTCGGTGATGAACGTGGAGGCGTCGATCCTCGCCTATCGCACCCGCCGCGTGCGGATCGTGCTGATCGGAAATCCGCTCCCCGTGATCAAGCATCCGCTGCGGATGGCCGAGGAGCTGGCGGAAATCGACCTGATTTCGCGCGGACGGCTGGTCACCGGATGGGTGCGCGGCGCCGGCAGCGAGCAGTTCTTCAACAACGCCAATCCCGCCTACAACCGCGAGCTGTTCAACGAGGCGCACGACTTTATCGTGCAGGCGTGGACGCGGCCGGGACCGTGGCGCTATGAGGGCAAGCATTTTCATTACCGCCATGTGAATCCGTGGGCGCTGCCCTATCAGAAGCCGTATCCGCCCATGTGGATTCCCGGCGTGCTCAGTCCCGAGACGGTGAAATGGTGCGCCGAGCATCGTTATCCGTATATCGGACTGGGTACCCTGCTCGGCCCGACCTGCGATTTGTGGGACTACTACGCCGACGAGGCGGCGAAGCAGGGCTATCAGGCCGGTCCGGAAAATTTTGGCTATCTGATCCCGACCGTGATCGCGGAAACCGAGGAGAAGGCGTCGGCGATCGCGGACAATTTCGTTTTCGGCGGCGGGCAGAACGCATTTTCCGCGCCGCAGTTCACGGTGCCGCCGGGCTACAACTCCAAGGGCGCAATCCGGATGCTGGCGAAGCAGAACACCAGCGCGTGGCTGGGCGTCAGCGGCGAGAAGCTGATGCGCCACATGGAGGACGCCGAAGAGGAATCGGTCGATTACGACGACGTGCGGCGCAAGCTGCGCGCCGGTCTGGACAAGGTCAAGAGCAATTACCAGGTAATCGCGGGCACGCCCAAATCGGTGACTGAGAAAGTCAAGACGATTTTGCGGGTGCTGCGGCCGGGCATCTTTATCATGTTCAGCGTGCAGGGCCCCGTTTCGAACGAGGAACGCCGCACCAGCATGCGGCTGTTCGCGCAGGAAGTGATGCCGGCGCTGAAGGAATACGCTAAAGAGATCGATCTGCCGGATCCGTTCTCGCGCACGCCGGGTTCGGTGAAGCTCGCGGCGGGAACGTCGCGGATTCCGGTCTCCGATCGCGGCCCTCTGGCCGAACTGGGACTGCGCTAGGCGCGCCGAATCGGGAGGTCACGCCGATGGATTTTCGCTACAGCGAGGAGGACGAAGCCTTTCGCCGGGAATTCCGCGCCTGGCTGGAGGCGAACGTGCCGCGCGACTGGCGGGACGATTCGGAACTCGCCGATCCCGACACGCGCGACGAATTCGAACGCCGCCGCGGATGGCATCGCAAGCTCCACGACGCCGGCTGGATGTGCATCAACTGGCCGAAAGAGTATGGCGGCCGCGGCGCGACGCTGATGCAGCAGTTTATCTATCATCAGGAGCTCGATCGGATTAAGGCGCCGCCGACGGTCAACTTTCAGGGCATCGCGCGGGTTGGTCCGACGCTGATGCAATGGGGCACGCCGGAGCAGAAACGGCGCTATATTCCACGGATTCCGTCGGCCGAGGAAATCTGGTGCCAGGGCCTGTCCGAGCCGAATAACGGCTCCGATCTGGCGGCGGTGCAGACCCGCGCGGTCGACAACGGCGACCATTTCATCGTCAACGGAGCGAAGGTCTGGACCTCCAACGCGCATCACGCCGATTTTTCCACGCTGCTCTGCCGCACCGATCCAGCGGCGCCGAAACATCGCGGACTTAGCTATCTGCTGGTCGATCTGAAGACTCCCGGAGTGACTATTCGGCCGCTGATTCAAATTACCGGCGAGCACGGCTTCAACCAGGTGTTTTTCGAAGACGTCGCGGTGCCCAAGACCAATCTCGTCGGCAAGGTGAACGAAGGCTGGATGGTCGCGATCACGAACATGATGTTCGAGCGCACGATCCACGGCGGACGCACCGACATGATGGTCGAGGTGCGCCAGCTCGCCGACGCGGCGCGGCAGATTCCGCGCAATGGCGGTTCAGCGATCGACGACGAATACGTGCGCGACGCGATCGCGGCGTTCGCATGCGAGGCGGAAGCGCTCAAGTACACCAGCCTGCGCCAGCTCACCCGGCAATTGCGCGGTTTGCCGCCGGGACCGGAAGGTTCAATGATGAAGCTGTGCACGAGCGATCTGAATCTGCGGATCCAGAAGTTCGCGATGGAGCTGCTGGGGCCGTTCGCGCAGTTCGAATATCGCGCGGATGGCGCGATCGATCACGGCAAATGGTCGCATCGGATGCTGGCGGCGCGGCGCGGCACGATCGCGGCGGGCACCAACGAAATTCAGCACAATATTATTGGAGAGCGCGTGCTCGGCCTGCCCAAGGGCTGACCGGCGGCGGCCGGCGCGCGGCGATACGAATGGCGGGAAAACTTGACGGAAAAGTCGCGATCGTGACCGCCGGCGGAGCCGGTATCGGAGCGGCGACGGCGCGCCGTTTCGCCGCCGAGGGCGCGGCCGTGGTGGTCGCGGATCTCAGCGGCACGCGGGCCGAACAGGTGCGCGGCGAAATCGTCGCCGCGGGCGGACGGGCGGCCGCAATCAAAATGGACGCCGCCGAACCCGACGCGGTCGAAGCCGCGGTCCGGCTCGCGATCGACGGCTTCGGCCGCCTCGACGTGCTCTTCAATAACGCCGGAATGGCGGAAGTTTCGCTGCTCCATGAAACGTCGCTGGAAAGCTGGAACCGCGTGATCGCGGTCACGCTCACCAGCACGTTCCTCGGCCTCAAGTTCGCGCTCCCGATCATGCGCGCGCAAAAATCCGGCGCGATCGTCAATACCGCCTCGATCTCGGGCACGCGCGGCGATTACGGAATGGGTTCGTACAACGCGGCCAAGGCGGGCGTGATCAATCTCACGCGGTCGGCCGCGCTCGAAAACGCCCATCACGGCGTCCGCGTCAACTGCGTATGCCCCGGCGCGATCAATACCCGCGTCGCGCAGGTGATGGGCAAGGACCGCGCCGACGATTTCCGCCGCACGATGGGCGCGGCGCATCCGCTCGGCCGGATGGGCGAGCCGGAGGAAATCGCCGCGACCGTGACTTTCCTCGCCTCCGATGAAGCCGCGTTCATCACCGGCGCAAGCGTCGTCGTTGACGGCGGACTCACCGCGTGGACGGGACTGCCGCGGATGCCCGGCGCAAAATGAATATCAATTCGCGATCGATGCGCTGAGACCATATGCGTATCGATATTCGCACACGACGGGGTTGAATATAATGGACGTCAAATCGATTTTTCATACGCCAATCTGCGCGCGTCTGGGAATTGACTACCCGGTGTTTCAGGCCGGGATGGGCTTCGTCGCCAAAGCCGAACTGGCGGCCGCGGTCTCCAACGCCGGCGGCCTCGGATGTATCGGCTCGGGCACGATGGGTTCGCACGAATTGCGCGAGCAAATCCGCAAAACCCGCGGCCTGACCGACAAGCCTTTCGCGGTCGATATTCTGTTCGCGGAAATCAAGGCCGACAAGACCGACAAGGACGTTGTGCGCTACGCCGACAACGTCCAGCGCCTGATCGAGATCACGTTCGAGGAGAAAATCCCGGTGATCGTCTCCGGCCTCGGCAATCCCGCCGGAATCATTCCGCAAGCGCACAAGCAGGGCGTGGTCGTGATGTCGCTGTGCGGCAACGTGCGCCAGGCGCGCAAGCTCGAAGCCTCCGGCATCGACGTGATTATCGCGCAGGGTCACGAGGCGGGCGGCCATACCGGACGGATCGGCACGCTCACGCTGGTCCCGCAAATCGCGGACGCCGTGAACGTGCCCGTGCTCGCGGCCGGCGGTATCGCGGACGGTCGCGGACTACTCGCCGCGATCGCGCTGGGCGCCCAGGGCATCTGGATGGGTTCGCGCTTTATCGCGACCGGCGAGGCGACCGCGCACGCCAACTACAAGAATCGAATCATCGAAATCGACGAGGAGGGCACGACGATCACGCGATGCCATTCCGGCAAGCCGTGCCGCCTGATTCGCAACAAGTTCACCGATTCGTGGGTGGGCCGCGAAAGCGAAATCCAGCCGTTCCCGCTGCAGATGGCGAAAGTTGGTTTCGTGCTGGCGGAAAAGGCGCGCTACGAAGGCAAAATCGACGACGGCGGCCTCGCCTGCGGGCAGAGCGCCGGGTTGATCCGCTCGATCAAGCCAGCCGGCCAGGTCGTGCGCGACGTGATGGCGGAGGCCGAAGCCGCCCTCGACCGCCGCATCCTGCATCCCGCGTGGCCGTCGGCGCCCGCCTCGACGGCGGCCTGACCGTCCGCGACCGCGCGACGAATCGCGAATCGCGGCGCTGCCATGCCGGCGCGGGTCTGCACGCGGCCCGCGCTTGCCCGCTTAAGCCGTTCGCGGGGTATGATGCGCTGGGCAAAGCGCGAGGTGAATCATGGAGTATCGGCGGCTGGGAAATTCCGGGCTTCAGGTATCGTTGGCGGGCCTCGGATGCAACAACTTCGGGATGCGTATCGACGCCGAGCAGACCCGCGCGGTGGTTCATCGCGCGCTCGATGACGGCGTCACGTTTTTCGACACCGCCGACATTTATGGCAATCGGGGACAATCGGAGGAGATGCTCGGCAAGGCGCTCGGCGCGCGCCGGCGCGAGGTCGTGGTCGCCAGCAAATTCGGCATGGTGATGGCCGACGGGCCGTACGGCCACGGCGGCTCACGGCGATATCTGACCGCCGCGTGCGAAGCGAGTCTCAAACGGCTCGGCACTGACTATATCGACCTGTATCAAATACATACTCCCGATCCGGCCACGCCCGAGCATGAGACGCTCGCCGCCCTCGACGACCTCGTGCGCGCCGGCAAGGTCCGCTATATCGGGTGCAGCAATTACGCGGGATGGCAATTGGCCGACGCCTGCTGGATTTCACGGGCGCATCATCTGGCGTCGTACGTGTCCGCGCAAAATCACTACAATCTGCTCGAGCGCTCGGTCGAGTCCGAACTGATTCCGGCCTGCCGCCATTTCGGCGTTGGCGTCCTGCCCTACTTTCCGCTCGCCAGCGGTTTTCTCACCGGAAAATACCGGCCCAACGTCGAGCCGCCGCCCGACACCCGCTTCGCGACGCTCAAGCGGCTCGCGACCGGCGTGCTCAAGGACGACAATTTCGCCAAGCTCGCCGCGCTCGAAAAATTCGCGGAGGAACACGGCCATGGCATGGTCGAGCTGGCGGTAGGCTGGCTCGCCGCGCAACCGATGGTCGCGAGCGTGATTTGCGGCGCCACCCAGCCCGAGCAGGTGACGGAGAACGTGCGCGCCTGCGGATGGAAGCTCACGCACGCCGAACTCGCCGCGATCGACAAAATCACGCACTAGGGAAACTCGGCGCAAGTCGGATTGTCATTCTGAACGGAGTCCGCGCGGCGAAGAATCCCGGGATTCTTCGCCGCGCTCGGAATGACAGGATGGACCTTGTGCGGAGCTTCCCCGCTCGAGCGGGAGGCGCGGGCGAACGTCAGCGCGACGTCCGCCCGCCTCCGCGCGACAAACCTTCAGCCCTCGAAGCGGAAGCCGCCGTTGCGCCGCACGATATGGCCCGCCGTCGGTCCCGCGAAATGCGTGCCGAATACCCGCACCGGCGTGTCGCAGTAGCGCTCGACGAACGCCTTGCGCGTCTCGCACGCCATCCGCGGGTCGGTGTCGAAATCGCAAATCCAGTCGGGATGCGCCACCTGGATCGGATGATGAATCATGTCGCCGGTGATTACGCCGTCTTCCCCGCGCGACGAAATCCGCACGCTGGTATGGCCCGGCGTATGGCCGGGGGTCGCCTCCAGCCATACCTCGCCGGTCAGCCGCGAATTCGGATCGACCAACTCCGCCCGCCCCGCGTCGATCACCGGCCGCACCGAATCGTCAATCGGATTGCGGAAATCGGCGCTGCCGTCGAACTTCGACCAATGGTCCCATTCCCGATTCACCATCAGGTAGCGCGCCTTCGGGAACGTCGGCTTCCAGGCGCCCGCTTCGAGGATGGTGTTCCAGCCCACGTGATCGACGTGCAGATGCGTGCAGATGACCATATCGATCGACTCACGGCTCACGCCCGCCTTCTCGACGTCCCGCAGGAACGGCAGATGCATCTCGTTCCATTCCTTGAAACCCGGCCGCTTCTTGTCATTGCCGACGCAGGTGTCGACCAGAATCCTCTTCCCCTCCGACTCGAGCAGCAGCGCATGGATGCTCAGCCGGAAGCGCCCGTCCTGGCAAAATGGATCGAGCCAATCGCCTTCGCCCTTCACCACCTCCGCCGTCGCCTGCTTGAGCACCGCCGTGCCGGGCCATACCGGCTCCTGCTCCTGCAGCTTCGTAACCTTGACGTCGCCGATTTTCCAGTTGCTCATCGGAATTTCCTCCGCGGATCCGCCCGCACATTTTCTCCGGACGCTATCGCGAAGCGCCCGGCTTCCGCAAACCCCGCAACCGACCGGCCGCGGCTGGCGCTCCGGACTCGTAACCAGGGCCGAGATGTACTAGCCTTGGCCGCGAAATCAAACGCTTGCTTCGGCGAACCGGCTCTCATCGCCGCGGCAAAGGGAGCGCATACCCATGGCAATCAACACCGTCCTCGGTAAATGCAATTCGAAGGACCTCGGCACCACCCTGATCCATGAACACCTCGCCGCCGGCTTCCCCGGATGGGAGCTGGATAATCGCGGCTTCAACCGCAAAACCGAAATCGGCAAGGCGGTCGATCGGCTGAAGGAAATCCAGGACCTCGGCATCCAGAGCTTCGTCGATCCCTGTCCGATGGAGCTCGGGCGCGATCCGGAATTCGCCGCCGAAGCCGCCGAAAAATCCGGCATGCGGATCATCATCGCGACCGGCCTGTATAATGACGCCTTCGGCATCCCGCAACATTTCCGGATGCTCGGCGTGGACGATATCGCCGACGTCTATATCCAGGAAATCACCGAGGGCATTGGCAAGACCGGCGTCAAGGCGGGCATCATCAAAACCGCGACCGGCGGCATCCCCGGGATGTCCGTCGATACCGCCATCACGGCGCAGGAGGAAAAGTGCCTGCGCGCCGCCGCCCGCGCCCACAAGAAGACCGGCACGCCGATCCTGTGCCATAACAGCGAAACCTCCCCGTTTGGCCGCCAGACGCTCGACATTTTCGAATCCGAAGGCGTCAACTTCCAGCACGTCCTGATCGGCCACGCCTGCGGCGTCGGCGACATGCGCTACTACTTCGACATTCTCAATCGCGGCGCGTGGCTCGGCTTCGACCGCTTCGGCATCGAGCCGATCGCGCCGGACAAGATGCGGCTGGCGTCGCTGATCGGATTGCTCGCCGTCGGCTTCGACCGCATCATGCTCTCGCACGACGCGGTCGGATGCTGGCTTGGCCGGCCCTTCCCCGCGATCCAGAAAATGATGGAGTCGTCCCCGAACTCCCATTACGCCCATCTGAGCCGCAATATCATTCCGCAGATGCGCAAGTCGGGCGTCAGCGACGAGAAAATCCGCCTCCTGATGGTGGACAATCCGCGCGCCTATTTCGGCGACTGATTACTCGTCGGGAAGCCGCGGAGCCGGGCGATCGGCCCGGCTCCGCGCTTCAACTGAGTATTTCTGAATAATAGTCATTCGGGGGCCGGAACCGCGCACGACCGGCCGCGGCCCCCGGCGGAGCGAACGCGCGATGAAAAACGGCTCATCCAGGCCCGCCGGCATACTCTCCGGCGTTACGGTTCTCGACTTCACGCAGTATCTCGCCGGCCCGACGGTAACGCGCCTGATGGCCGAGATGGGCGCGAGAATCATCAAGATCGAGCAGTCGCCGATGGGCGATCCGTCGCGCCTGCTGCCCGCGATTCGCAACGGCCGCAGCGCCTATTTCGTCCAGCAGAATCGCGGCAAGGAGAGCCTGTGCCTCGATTTCTCCAAGCCGCAATCGCTCGAACTGCTTAAGTTATTGGCGCGCAAGGCCGACGTCGTGGTCGAGAATTTCGGCCCCGGCGTGATGGAAAAGCGCGGGCTTGATTACGAATCGCTGCGCAAGCTGAATCCGCGCCTGATCATGGCGTCGATTTCCGCCTTCGGCCGCACCGGACCGCTCAAACATCGCCTCGGCTACGACCTGATCGCGCAGGCCTTCGCCGGCATCATCCATATGACTGGCGAACCCGGCAAACCGCCCGTTTTCGTCGGCCTCGGCATCGCCGACGTTACCGCCGGCGTGCACGCTTTTTCCGCAATTGGCTATGCCCTGTTCCATCGCGAGCGCACCGGCAACGGTCAGTATATCGATATCTCGATGATCGATTCGCTTTATCACATGCACGAGGCGAATCTGCAGGTCTATTCGACCACGGGCGGCGAATGGATACCGGAACGAATGGGGTCGCATCACAAGCTCGTATGCCCATGCGGCGTCTTCAAAGGTCCCGAGGGCTATATCGTGGTGCTCGCGCTGCAGCGTCAGTTCGCGGGCGTGGCCAACGCGGTCGGGCGGCCGGAACTGGTCAACGACCCGCGCTTCGCCACCGACGCCGATCGCGGCCGCAATCAGAAGGAGCTGATCGAGATTATCGAGTCGTGGATGGCGTCGATGCCGTCGGATGAAGCGGTGCTTGCGGAATTCGAAAAACATCGCGTGCCCTCGGCGCCGGTGATTTCAATCGTCGATAGCCTCAAGCATCCCTATTTCAAGGCGCGCGAGATGGTGCGTCAGGTGAATGATCCGTTGCTGGGCGAAGTGACTATTCCGGGCTTTCCGCTGAAGTTCTCGGAATTTCCCAAGCTGGCGGAACTGACCGCGCCGACTTTGGGTCAGCACGGCCCGGAAGTGCTGCGCGAGGTTCTGGAGATGAGCGACGCGGAGATCGCCTCGCTACGCTCCTCCGGCATCCTGCATCAGGAGAATAAATAAACTCAACCTAAGACAAGACCCGGCGCCCACTGTCTACGACCGCGCGCGGACGCCGGGTCGGCGAATCGCGATGTAATTCTGTGCGGCTTCCTGTCATGGCCGGACTTGATCCGGCCATCCATGCCCTCCGCCAATACCCG
>JAJXYM010000063.1 GCA_021780585.1 Deltaproteobacteria bacterium | reverse complement strand
GTTGATCCGCACACTGCTTCGTTGGAGGGATTCTTCGACCTGCCGCTGGAGCATCTCAGCGCCGTGCCGCTGCTGGCCAACGCGCTGGCGGATCTGCCCGGCGACGGCGGCGTAATCGTCGCGCCCGATCTGGGCGCGGTCAAGCTCGCGGAACGCTATGCGGATTTGCTGCGGCGGCCGATCGCGATCGCGCACAAGATTCGCCTGAGCGGAGAAGAAGTGACCGTGCGCGGCGTGGTCGGAGAGGTGGCGGGGCGCACGCCGATAATCATCGATGACATGATCTCGACTGGCGGCACGATCGCGGCGGCGGCGGCCGCGTTGATCGCCGGCGGATGCAAACCCGAGATCACGGTGGCGGCGACGCACGCGCTGCTGGTCGGTCCCGCGATCGCGCGATTGGCGGCGTTGCCGATCAGGCGAATCGTCGTCAGCGACAGCCTGCCGATTCCGGCGCGCGGCGCGCTGCCGCTCGAGGTGGTGAGGCTGGCGCCGATGCTGGCTGAAGCGGCGAGCCGCCTCAACGTGGGGGAATCGATGGCCGACCTGATCGCGCATCGATGAGCCGGCCCGTCGCGCGCGATCGCCGGCGCGCGCCAGTTCGGGTTTCGCCGCTTCGGTCAATTTCGACGAACTTCGCGCCGGTGGCGCTGACGCATTCCAGAAGTGCGACGGCTTGCGTCCCAAAGTGGATTTGGGAGATTGTCGCTCTGCCCGGAAAGCGGGTCACAGTCGAAATTCCGGGTGATCTGTGGGAGCGATGACGTTCCATATGCTAAAACGCCTTCGTCTGACGGTTTCGGTAGCCGTCGCGCTTTTCGTGATCGCGGGCGGCGATGCCGCTCACGCGCGGGACATGTCCCGCAAGGCGGGCGCGGTCAAGGCGCAATTTGTCAAAGCCACGAATATCGTCGACGCCAGCACGCTGAGTGGCAAGCTGATCATGGGATACCAAGGCTGGTTCAACTGCCCGGGCGACGGCGCGTCGGTTGGCTGGTGGCACTGGTTCATAGGACCCGATCCGACCGTGGACATGCTGCCGAATGCGGCGGACTATCCAATTTCGGAGCAGTGCGCCACCAGCATGCTGGACGCCGGCGGGAATCCGGTGAATCTGTTCAGCGATGCGGATCCGGCGACTGTCGAGACGCATTTTGAATGGATGCGGCAATACGGGCTGGACGGCGTGGCCTTGCAGCGGTTTGCGGTGGATCTTCTGGCCGCGCCGACTCGCGACGCGCGCGACATCGTTCTGGCCAACGTTCGCCAGGCGGCCGAAAACAACGGCCGCGTGTTCTTCGTCATGTACGACCTGTCAGGACTGCCGAACTACCGGCTGTATACCGTGACGCATGACTGGGCGAACCTCGAGCGCGAAGGGATCACGAGCAGCCCTGCCTATCTGCACCATCGCGGGCGGCCGCTGCTCGGGCTCTGGGGGCTCGGCTTTGCGGGCCGCTCGCTGACCCCGTACGACGCTTTGAATCTGTTCAGATCGCTCGACACGGCCAGCGCGAGGTACGGCGGCGTGACGATCATGGGCGGCGTGCCTTCATACTGGCGGACCGGGACGCGCGACGCTTCGTCCGATCCCGTGTGGCGAAAAGTGTGGCCCGAGCTTGGCGTGCTGAGCCCCTGGTCGGTGGGCCGTTTCTCGGACGATGCCTCGGCGGATTCGTACAGCGCCGCCGTGTGGGCGCCGGATCTGGCGGCGACGCGCGCGATGGGCGTCGACTATATGCCGGTGATCTTTCCCGGTTATTCGTTCGCCAATACGACCCGCGCGCTGGGCCAGCCGAATCCCGTCAGCAATCAGATTCCACGCCGATGCGGCGCGTTCTATTGGCGGCAGGTGTACGACGCGATGGGGGCGGGAGCGACAATGATCTACGGCGCGATGTTCGACGAGTTGAACGAGGGCACCGCCATGTTCAAGATGCTGCCGCAAGCCTCTGCGGCGCCGGTGTCCGGAATCCCGCCGGAATATTCGTTCGTCACGCTGGACGCGGACGGATGCGCGCTGCCAAGCGATTGGTATTTGAACCTCGCGGGAGCGGCCACGACGGCGGTGCATTCCGGGACTCAGCCATCGCCGAATCTGCCGTTGCCATTGCCGTAATCGGCATTGACGTGCGCGGCGCGCTGCCGCTCGCGGTGGTGAGGCTGGCGCCGATGCTGGCTGAAGCGGCGAGCCGCCTCAACGTGGGGGAATCGATGGCCGACCTGATCGCGCATCGATGAGCCGGCCCGTCACGCGCGCTTGCCGGCGCGCGCCAGTATCGACTCGTCCGGCACAGTTGCGCAGTCACGACGCACGCGAACGGCCCGACCTCCGGTTTTAGCGGACGGCGGGTGGGGATTTTCGTCGTCGATCCGATCTCGCGCATTACCGGTCGCGCGGACCATTGGAGGTGAGGCGAAGGCCGGCGGACGCCCGGGGGACGCCCGCCAGCCTGAGTGATCGGAGAGGACTAGAAGTCGAGGCCGGGCAGAACCTGCGTTCCTTCCATCTGAACCGCCTGCAGGCTTTGCGGATCGAGTCCGAGGGCCGCCACGATCGTCGGCGCCACCTGCATCGTCGTGACCGCGGCGGTGATCGTGGTCGGCTGGATCTTCGGATTGGAGACCAGCATGATCACGTTGGTGTCGTCATGCGAGAAGCCGCCATGTTCCGCCAGCTTCTTGGCGCTGCCGGTGTAGACCACGCCGACGTTGGGGGCGACGACGATGTCCGGGACGCGCGGGTCGCCGTTCGGCGCCAGTCCGGGCGCGCCATAGATCAGGCTCAACGCGGGGCCGGAGAAGATCTCGCCGATTCCAGCCAAAGCCGCGTTGGCCTCAAGAATCGCTACCGCGGCGGCGGTGTCGCTCGAATTGGTCAGCCACAGGAGGGAGATATCGTCCTCCGTAGGTCCGATTCCATTCGGGTTGTTGGGCGATTCGGAATCCGGCAGGTAGGACGCGAGGAGCGTCGCGGGCGACTCGCCATTATTCCCGCTATGGCCCGGAATCGGGAAAAAACGCGCGGGATCGATCGGCGACTGGCCGTGCTTGGCGGTGATCACGATCAGCGTCGAATTGAGCAGGTGTTGCTTTTTCAACGTGGCGACCATCGCGCCGATCGAGGCGTCGGCGAATTCAATTTCGCCGATCAACGCCGGGCTGGGCGTGCCGATCGCGTCGAGATATCCGCCCGTGGCGACGTTTTTCTCGATCAGTTTTTCCCCGACGCTGACCGCCTGGAAATTCATCCCGAACACGGCGGGCACGGGCGCCGAGGCTTTGCCGTCGTGCGTCTTGCGATTTATTTCGTTGAGAATCGCGTCAACCTTGAGCGTGTCGTAGCACTGGATATTCAGGAAGCTGTCGGTCCACGAACCGGTCTGCGAGGGGTCGGGAATGACCGCGCAGGACATCCCGGTCGCCGTCGTCACGCCCGGCAGGTTGATAACGGTCGAGTTGATTTCGGGCGAATAGTAATCGTCGACATTGGCGCTGGAACCGCCGCCCGAGACCGACGAATACGACGGATGCTTGTCGGACCACGCGGTGTATCCGCCGGCCTGATGCACGACGCCGAAGATCGTGTTGGTGCGCACGAAACTCCACGGATAGACGGGTTTGCAGCCGTTGGCCGGATCGCGATCGAGCTTGCTCGAATCGATCGACGCGATCCCGCCGTCAACCCCGGCTGGCGCTCCGCCATTGAGCTGGGTCTGGTCGAAATCGATGCCCTCGTCGAACTCCGTCCGGCTGCCGGTGGGCGGCGCGCCGGCGGTGCATGGTCCCGCGGCGACGCCGTTGCCGGTGGTGGCGGCGGGCGGGTCGAGCGAGCGATCGTAGGCGACATCGTAATAAGCGCCGACGGTGCGCGGCGAACCGCCCGTCACGATCGCCATCAGGCCGGGGAACGAATCCGACGGCCGGGAAGTCGAGGTCTCGCTGTAAGCGACCCCGCTCTGCGCGAGCTGCGCAAGGTTGGGACAAAACGGCGCTCCTCCGTTCACGTCGCTCATCCCTTTGGAGCAATTCGCGAGGTCGAGCGCATGCATACCGTCCACGCTGATCAGCAGCACGTGGCGGATGCCGCCAAGGCTGTGGCCGCGCGCCGAGCTCTTCGCTTGCGCGGGCGAGAATTGCCCGACCGATGCCGCCATGAAGATAGCGCTGGCGGCGACTGCCAAGTGTCGTTTCCTGAGCATGATTGAGCCTCCCAGGAAGCGATAGGTAGCATTGGATGCTTAAGAAGAGATTATACGTCCGTTAACTTTGCACGACGGAATCCGATCGCCGCGAACGCCGTGCGCAGTGGGCGCCGATCCGATTGGCCACGTGCGCAGTCGCCCCGCCCGTCGCGGGGTCAACTTCATCCGCGCAACCGCGAGACCTGGTCGCAAGTACAGTAAGTACCGGCGATCGTCACGCGGATTGGAATGAGTCAGCCGCGCGTTGCCGGGGGCAAGGATTTGTCGCGGTAGACGAGATAGTAAATCAGCGGGACCACGATCAGCGTGAACGCGGTCGAGGCGAAGATGCCGAAAATGAACGACCACGCGAGGCCCGAGAAAATCGGATCGAGCGTGATCACCGCCGAACCGAGCATCGCCGCTCCCGCGGTCAGCGCGATCGGCCGCAGCCGCACCGCGCCCGCAGCGAGGATCGCCTCTTCGAGCGGCTGGCCGGCGGCGAGTTCGCGATGGATGAAATCGATCAGGATGATCGAATTGCGCACCACGATGCCGGCCAGCGCGATCATGCCGATCATCGCGGTCGCGGTGAAGAAGACCGGGTCGGCGTAGCCCGCGATCGAGCGGTTGGCGACCAGATTGAGGATGAAAAAGCCCGGCATGATTCCGATCATGGTGAGCGGAATCGCGGCCATGATGATCAGCGGCATCGCCAGCGACTCGGTCTGCGCGACCAGCAGCACGTAGATGAAGAACAGCGCCGCGCCGAACGCGATGCCGAGATCGCGAAATACAGTCACCGTGATGTTCCATTCGCCCTCGCCGGTCCAGACGATCTGGTAGCCGGCGGGCGCGAGATGCGCGGTATGGTCTTCGAGCCAGAGGATTTCGTTGACCGGACTGGCGCCGGCCGTGTCGCCCAGCACCATCGCGACCTCGCGCAAATCCTTGCGATAGATCGGCTGCTCGGCGACCGATTGGCGGAACGCGCCGATTTCGCCGATCGGAATCAACGCGCCGCCCGCGCCGCGCACGCGAATCGCCGTCAGGCTGGCGAGATTGGATCGCGCCGCCCGCGGCATCCGCAGCTCGATCAGCAGCGGATCGCGTTCGCTGTCGGTATGGACGGTGGCGGCCGCGTCCCCCCCGACCGTCAGGGCGAGCGAGCGCGCGACCTCGGCCGTGCTGACGCCGTGCAGGGCGGCCTTTTCGCGGTCGATCACGTATTGCAGGCGCGGCTCGGGCGCGATCGAGAAATCGTCGGTATCGACCACGCCGCCGGTATGGTCGAAGACGCGGCGCAATTGCTTGCCGTAAGCGATTAGCTGGCCGTACTCGGCCTCGGGCGGACCGTAAATTTCCGCGACGATCGTTTCGAGCACGGGCGGTCCGGGCGGCATCTCGACGATCTTGAGCCTGGCCCCGTCGCGCCGCGCGATCGCCTCGACCAGCGGGCGGATACGCAGCGCGATTTGATGGGACGATTGCGCGCGATCGGCCTTGGGCGCGAGGTTGATGCGGATGTCGGCCTGCCATGGCTCGCGCCGCGCGTAGTAGTGACGCACCATCCCGTTGAAATCGAACGGCGAGGCGACGCCGGTGTAGGTTTCGAAGCTGGTGATTTCGGGGATGCGGCCGAGCAGTTGGCCGAAATCGCGCACTGTCGCGTCGGTCGCCTCCAGCGGCGTGCCCTCCGGCAGATCGATCATCAATTGCAGCTCGTTCTTGTTGTCGAACGGCAGCATCTTGACCGGCACGAGTCCCAGCACGACGAGCATCACGGAGACGATCAGCGCCCCGACCATCCCGGCCAAAAACAGCCGCGCGCGACGCGGATGGTCGAGCAGGGGTTTCAGGATGCGCGCGTACCAGCGGCGGATGGCCGCGGTTTCGTCGCCTTCGGCCGCGGCCGGACGTTTGGCGTGCTCGCGGCGCAACAGATGGTACGCCGCCCACGGCGTGATCGTGAAGGCGACGATCAGCGACATCAGCATCGCGAGCGGCACGTTGAACGGCATCGGCCGCATATACGGCCCCATCATCCCGGTCACGAACAGCATCGGGATGAACGAGGCGATAACGGTGAAGGTCGCCAGGATGG
Organism: Deltaproteobacteria bacterium; assembly: GCA_021780585.1. Taxonomy (GTDB): domain Bacteria; phylum Desulfobacterota; class Binatia; order Binatales; family Binataceae; genus JADMIL01. The sequence goes on along the minus strand of JAJXYM010000063.1, from coordinate 5,254 downwards.
TTGGCGGCCGGACTTCGTCGACCGCGACCAGCGTCGCCTCGCGCGGCGGACGGTCGCCGAGCCGGAAATGACGATGGATATTCTCGACGTCGACGATCGGATCGTCGACCAGCAGTCCGAGCGAGAGAATCAGGGCGAAGAGCGTGACGCGGTTGATCGTGTAGCCGGCCAGAAGATTGCCGAGCAGCGTGATCGCGAGCGTGACCGGCACGGCGATCGCGACGACAAAGGCCTCGCGCAGGCCCAGCGAAAAGGCCAGCAGGACGACGATTATGGCGACGGCGATCAGCAGTTCGCGGACCAGTTCGTTGACCTTTTCGTTGGCGGTCTCGCCGTAATTGCGCGTGACCAGCGCATGCACGTCGGTGGGAATCGCGATTCCTTCGAGCGCATGCACGCGGCCGATCAGCTCTTCGGCGACGGCGACGGCGTTCGACCCGCGACGTTTGGCGAAAGCGATCGTGACGGCGGGATAGAAGCGGCCGGGCGCGCCGATCGCCGCATGGCGCATCTGCCCCGGTTCGCGCGGGATCAGATCGCGCGCCGGACCGAAGGCGACGCTGGCGTACGCGGTCGGCTCGGCGGGACCGTCGATCACGCGGGCGACGTCGCGCAGGTAGACCGGATGGCCGTCGCGCACCGCGACCACCAGGCTGGCGACCTCGTCGGCGTTTTTGAGGAACGGGCCGCTGTCGAGCAGAACTTCGCGATTGCCGCTGGCGAACGTTCCCGCGCGCAGATTGGCGTCGGCGCCGCGCAGCGCCTGGGCCACTTCCAGCGGCGCCAGGCGATGGCCGGCGAGGCGGTTGGCGTCGAGCAGGACGCGCACCTGACGCGGCCGGCCGCCGACCACGAACGAATGGCCGGTGTCGGGCGCCTGCTGCATCCGGCGCAGAATTTCGTCGGCCACGCGGCGCAGCGCGGCGTCGCTTTCGCTCTCGCTCCAGAGCGTGACGGTCAGGATCGGCACGTCGTCGATCGCGACCGGCTTGACGATCCATCCGGTGACGCCCGGCGGCACGGCGTCGCGGTTCGATTCGAGCTTGTTGTAGATCTGGACGAGGCTTCTGATTTTGTCGTAGCCGACCCGGAACCGCACCGTGACCATCGCCATGCCGGGCCGCGAGACGGAGTAGATATGGCGCACGCCCTCCATCTCCCACAGCCGTTTTTCGAGATTGACGGTGACCAGGTTCTCGACTTCGGCGGCGCTCGCGCCCGGCATCGTCACGATAATGTCGGCGAGCGGCACGGAGATCTGCGGGTCCTCCTCGCGCGGCGTGACCATCAATGCGACCGCGCCGGCCGCGAGCGACGCCACCAGCAGCAGCATCGAGAGGTTCGACCCGAGGAAGAGGTCGACGATCCGGGCGGTGAAACCCAGTTTATGATTCGAGTCGCCGTTCATTGAGCAATGCGTATCGCGGCGCGACTGACTAATGCGCCGGCCGTACCTTCTCCATGCCGATCAATCGCAGCGCGAGGCGTTCGTACGCCGGCGCGCTCTGTCCGCGCCGCACCTTGCGCAGGAAGTAACGCTCGAAGCCGACTTTCGCCAGATGCACCCAGCGGCCCGCGCTCGTCCAATTGATATTGCGCGGCGGAATCTGCGGCTGCGCGACGAAGGCGACGCCGGTGTCGCCGAAATCCGCCAGACAAAGCGCGTTCCAGGTCGATTCGACCGCCGGGTTTCCGCCCTCCGCGAGCGCGCCGATATTGCGCGCCGCCGCGGCCGCCATCGATTCGATCATGAAGCCGGTTTTGGGCACGCCGGTGGGAATCGGAGTCGGCTCGGGCGGCGCGATCGCGATACAGACGCCGACCGCGAAAATATTCGGATAGCGGGCGTTGCGCTGCCCGCGATCGACCATCACGAAGCCGCGCTGATTCACCAGTCCGTCGAGTCCGGCGATCGCTTTGACGCCGCGGAACGCCGGCATCATCATCGCGAACCGAAACGGCAGCTCGTGCGTTTTCTTGTCCTTGCCGTCCTCGTCAACTTCCGTCGCGAACAGGCGTCCCGCCTCGACCCGCGTGGTCCTCGCGTTGACGATCCATTTGATATGGCGACCGCGGAACTCCGCCTCGAGCATCCCCTTGCTGTCGCCGACGCCGCCGAGTCCGAGATGGCCGACATAGGGCTCGGAGGTGACATAGGCGATCGGCACGCGATCGCGAATTTTCCGCCGCCGCAATTCGGTGTCGGCGATCATCGCGAATTCGTAGCCCGGCCCGAAGCACGACGCGCCCTGCACCGCGCCGACCACGATCGGACCGGGATCGCGGCAAAACGCGTCCCATGCCGCCGCGGTCTCGGTCGCATGCGCCAGGGTGCAGATCGAGTGCGTATAGCCGGGAGCGGGACCGAAGCCGGGAATTTCGTCGAAGGCGAGCTCCGGCCCGGTCGCGATCACGAGGTAGTCGTAGGCGACCTCCCGGCCGTCGCTCAGCGTGATCCGGTTTTGGTCGGGTTGCAGCCGTTCGGCCGCAACCGGAATGAAGTCGATTTCACGCCGCTTGAACATCGGCGCGAGCGCGACCTCGACCGCTTCGGGCTTACGCCAGCCGACGGCGACCCATGGATTCGACGGGGCGAACTGGAAACTCGTGAGGTTCGAGATGACGGTGACCTGATTCCGATCGCCCAGCCGCTCTTTCAGTTCGAGCGCCATTGTGACGCCGCCCAGGCCGGCGCCGAGCACGACAGCATGAGTCATGACGAGCACCTCCCGCGGGAGCCGCGGCTCCGCGCTGAAATCGCGCGCGGCGGGTTGCGCCCCCACGCGGCCTGCGCCAGGGCGTCAACGCGCCGCATCGGTCGACTGTTCAACCATCGTCGGCGGCGCGGCGGCGTTGAGCAGCACGCGCTCGCCGGGCGCCAGGCCGGCCAGCACTTCGATTCGGTCGCCGAAACGCCGGCCGAGCGACACCATCCGGATCACGGTCGCGCCGCGGGCGAAGACGCGCACCGTATCGAGCTGGCCGATCCGCGTCACCGCGTCGCGCGGCACGGTCAGCAGGGTTTCGCCGCCGGCGGCGAAAACGGCGCGCGCAAACATCCCGGGACGCAGACCGGCGCCGCTCGGAATCGGCGCGCGCACCAGGAAGGTGCGGCTTTGCGGATCGGCGGCCGGCACGATTTCGCCGACCCGCGTGCGATAGCTGGCGCCGATCGCGTCGATCGTGACCGCCAGCGGCGCGCCCAATGAGATTTGCCGCGCCAGCTCCTCGGGCACTTCGAGTTCCACCCGCATCGCGCTTTCGTCATAGAGCCGCATCAACGGCTGCCCCGGCATCGCCATGTCGCCCCGCTCGACCATCCGCTCGATCACCACGCCGTCGGCGGGCGAACGGACGGTCGCATAGCCGAGGGCGGCCCGCGCGGCGGCCACGGCGGCGCGCGCCCGCTGGGTCCGGCCGGCCGCGGCGCGATACGCCGCCTCGGCCGCGTCGCGCTCGCTGGCGGTTACGGAGCCGCGCGGAAACAACGCGGCGTAACGGCGTTGGTCGGCGCTGGCGCGGACCAGTTCGCCGGTCGCGGCGGAAAGTTCGCCCTCGGCCTCGGCAAGCTGGCCGCGCAGATCGGCCGGATCGAGCGTTACCAGCGTCTGGCCGGCGCGGACCCGTTCGCCCGCGTGGGCCTCCACCGCGAGCACGCGCGCCGCGACCCGGCTGGCGGCCGCGACCGGAAACCGCGATTGAATCGTGCCGATCACTTCATGGCGAATCGGCACGGTTTCGCTGAGCGCTGCGCCGATCGGCTGGCCGGGCGCCGGCTCAACCGTCTTTGCGATCAGTCCGGGTTCGATGCGGCCGCCCCAGAGCCAACGCGCCGCGATCCAAAGGAGCGCCAGCGCGGCGATCGCGGCGACCACGAGCCGCATGCGGGAAACCGGGCGGGCGTCGTGCGATTCCGCGGTCATTCAGGGTTCCTTCGTGGCGAACGGCTCGGAGCCGGTTGCGAGATCGAGCGCGGCGCGGTCCACGGCGACGTTGATTTCGGACGCGACCAGCCGCATCTCGGCCTGCTCGCGGGCGGTTTCGGCGTCGAGCACGGCGACGTTGGCCTCGAGCCCGGCGCCATAGCGATCGTCAAGAATTTTGAGCGCGTCGCCGGCGTAGCTCACGTCGCGCCGCGCGACTTCGAGACCCTGATGCGCCGCGTCCAAACGATGCCATGCCGTGGCGACCTGCAGGCGCACCGCTTCGCGCAGATCGCGGGCGAGGAGTTCGAGCCGGTTCATTTGAGCGCCGGCGGCGTCGACCCGCGCGCGCGACGCCATCCCATTGAAGAGGTTGAGCCGCGCGGTGACGAACACGCCCGCGTTGTTGCCGGCGCGCACCAGCGTCTTCGAGTCGTTTTCGTAGACGCTCGCCACCGTGATCGTCGGCAGATAGTCGGCGCGCGCGATCGTCACGGCCTGGCGCGCCTGGGCGACGCGGGCGTCGGCCGCGCGGATTTCGGGACGGGCCTGGGCGGCGCGCGCGACCAGCGCGTCAAGCGGCGCGGCGGGAGTGCCGGGCGCGCTCAGCTCGGGCGGATTCTCCAGCGGCGCAAGACCCTCGTCCTCGGCCCCCAGCGCATGGCCGAATTCGTCGCGCGTAATCGCGACGCCGCTGGCCGCCTCGATCCGCTGCTGCTCGAGCGTTCCGGTCATCACGTTGGCGCGCAGCACGTCGGCGTTGACCGCCAGCCCGTGGCGAAACCGATCCCGCGCGACCGCCAGATGGGCGCGGGCGGCGGTCAGCGCGCGATCGACCACGGCGACCCGCCGCTCGGCCAGAAGCGCGGCGTAGTAGGATTGAATCACGGCGAATTCGACCCGCTGGCGGGTTTCGGCCTCCTGCCAGCGCGCGGCCTCCGCCCCCATCCCGGCGGCGCGCCACGCCGCAAGCAGCCGGCCGCCCGCGAAAACCGGAAACGACAGCGTGACGTCGCTCTGGAAGTTGGAGAAAAAGCCCGGATGGTTGAGCGAATCGAGCGCGAAATTGTTCGCCGTGAAATCCTGCTGCATCAGCAGATCGGAGAACACCTGCACCGGATTGTCGCTCGCCGAATAGTTTTCGCCGGCGTCCAGATGCGGAATCATGGCGCCGCGCGCGACGTCGCTTTCGGCGTCGGCCGCGACGCGGTCGAAACGCGCGGCGGCGAGCGTGCGATTGCGCCTGAGTCCGATCGCGATCGCCCGCGCGAGCGGGATTCGCCGCGCCGGCGCGGCGGCCCGCGCCGGCGCGGTCCAACCCAGCGCCGCGG
>JAJXYM010000305.1 GCA_021780585.1 Deltaproteobacteria bacterium | reverse complement strand
GGCATGAATGAACTGGTTCGGCCCGAGCATCTTGACGAAAAGGATGTCAAACGCGAGGAGCGAACTCGCCCCGTTTGACGGCATCGCATGCCAGCCTTCGCCGGGCGGCGGCGCAATTGAAAAGCCGTTGAATTGAAGGCGTTTCGGGGGCGGAGCGACGTAGATCGGATCGCCGGCCGCTCGCGCCGCGGGCGGCTCCCAACCGCCAACGTGCGACCCGCCCGCTGGCGCGCAACCGGCGGTCGCCAGCATCGCAAACAGCGCTGCTGTGAAAGCCAACGACTTCACATGATCTATGTTAAGCCGATCCCTTTCTGGATGGGATAGGAACATGGGTTGAGAGGCGCGGCGTTCCGACCGTCGTGGCGGCGCGCGAGTCACCTCGCTGACGCCCAGCGCGGTCAGTCCGAAAGCAGGCGCTTTTTCTCCTCGAACTCGTTCTTGTCGATCTCGCCCCTGGCGAAGCGTTCTTCCAGTATCTCCAGAGCGCGTTTCCTGTTTCCCGCGAACGGGAGCGAACCGACAGTGCCGCCCTGAAGCCATCGAATTACCGCCGCCGCCACGACGATCAAGACAACGAGCCAGATGATCATCATGATTGGACCGAAGACCATCCCATACCAAGGCATCATTCCCCACGGTCCCCACGGTTGCATCGCGTTTCCTCCAAATCGCCGACTGTTCGGCGTCAATTCAGGCGGTTGCGGAACGCTCTCCCGGCAGACCGGTCCGTTTCCATTCAGAATACCCGTCTTCCAGACGAAACGCATTGAAACCGCGCTTGCGCAGCTCGGCAACCGCAAAGTTCATTGGCCCGGTTCGCTCGATTTACGGCGCGGGCATCCGCACCAGACTGCGAAAGATAACTCCGCGCTCCACGCAGATTCGCGCGATTCGGTCCGCGTCGGGCGACGACGCGATGCCAGCCGCGACAACTTCGTCCACCGCCTGCGCCTCGAGCAAGCGGCCGAACTCTTCCACGCCTGACGCCACCACCTGGCCATCGAGCCAAAGACCGGTTCCGGCGACGCGTAAAAAGCCGACGATTTGCGCCAGTTCGAGCCGCTCATCAAGCGACCGCAGGTAATCCTCCGCGTCGCCCGGACTGCCCACGACCAGCACCCGGCGCGTCGCGTCACGGCCGCGCCGAAGTCGCCGCTCGGGATGAAACAGCGGAGGCCGGGCTCGCTGGTTGGTGATTGCGAGGGGGGCTGGCGCGCCGGTATCGTTGGCAATGGGGCCGGAAGGGGCGCCACTGACGCCGGAGCGGGGATTGCGGCGAGAGCGGCTCAGGGATTGGCCGGATGAAGGATGGAACGATGAGAGTTGTCGTTGACCATAGTCTATGCGAAGGCAACGGACGCTGCGTCGAAGCGGCGCCGGGAATTTTCGAACTGCGCGACGACGACCGCAGCTATGTGCTCGAGGATCGGCCGCCCAACTCGCTGCGGGCGAAGGTCGAGCTGGCGGCCAGGTTATGTCCGCGCCAGGCGATTCGGGTGCTGGACGAATAGGTTCGTGGCGGCGCGCCGGCCATGCGGTCGCGCGTCGCGCAATTTATAATGCCGAGAGGTATGCATAGCGTATGACCGCTCTCAAGCTCGATTCGCTTGACGTGATCGATCCCGATCTGTTCGTCGCGCGCGGCTACCCGCATCAGGAATGGGCGCTGATGCGGCGGGAGGCGCCGGTCTACCGGTACGAGCGGCCCAACGTCGATCCCTTCTGGGCCATCACCCGCCACGCCGACATCGTTGAAGTTTCGCGTCAGCCGGCGCTCTTCAAGAGCATCCAGCGCCTGTTCATGGCGATCAACCAGGAGGGTGCGCCCGATCCCAACGAAGGCATCCTGCGCCAGTTGCTCAACATGAATCCGCCCGAGCACGGCAGCTATCGCGGGGTCGTGAACCGGCGTTTCACGCCGCGCGGCGTGCAGGTCCTGCGCCAGCAGATCGAGGCGATCACGACCGAAGTGCTCGACGGCCTGGTCGGGCGCGAAGAATGCGACTTCGTGCTGGAAGTGTCGGCGAAGCTGCCGCTCGCGGTAATTGCCGAGATGTTCGGATTGCCGCGCTCGGACTGGGACACGATGTTCCGGCTGAGCAACATGATGATCGGACCGGCGGACCCCGAGTACGGCGGCGACAAAACGATCAAGGAGACGCTCGATCAGGCGCGGATGGAGTTCTTCCAGTACTTCAGCATGCTGGTCGAGGATCGGCGCAAGAATCCGCGCGACGATCTGGCGAGCGCGCTGGCCAACGGCCGGGTTAACGGCGAGCCGCTGCCGATTTTCGAGCTGATGTCCTATTTCGCGCTGCTGATAATCGCCGGCAACGAGACCACGCGCAACGCGACGACCGGCGGACTGCACGCCTTTATCGACCATCCGGACCAGTGGCGGCGGCTGAAGGCCGATCCCTCGCTCGCGCCGCACGCGGTCGAGGAGATCGTGCGCTGGACCTCGCCGGTGATCCAGTTCAATCGCGAGGCGACCGAGGACGTCGAATTGCGCGGCCATAAGCTCCGCGCCGGCGATTTGCTCTGCCTCTTCTATCCATCGGCGAATCGTGACGAGACGGTCTTCGATCGCCCCAACGAATTCGATATCGGGCGTAATCCGAATCCGCACATCGCCTTCGGCATCGGGGAGCATTTCTGCCTCGGCGCGAACCTCGCGCGGCTGGAGCTGCAGGTGATGTTCCGTCAATTGGCGGAGCGGCTCGAAGAAGTCGAGCTGGCCGGACCGCTCCAGCGGATGCGATCGAGCTTCGTCGGCGGGATCAAGCACATGCCGGTGCGCTACCGGATCAAGCCGCGCGGCTGATCACGCCGGTGCAGCTGCGGCATG
>JAJXYM010000394.1 GCA_021780585.1 Deltaproteobacteria bacterium | reverse complement strand
GGCGCTGCGCACGCAGCTCGACCAACTCGCCGAAAAGAACCTGCTCGCGATCGCCCGCAAGTGGTTCGAGGGCAAAGTGCGCAACCAGGTGGTCGTGCGCTCGGGCAAGCCGGTCGAGACCGTGCTCAAGGCGGCGGACGAACTTGGCGTCGATCTGGTGGTGATGGCCACGCACGGCCGCGTCGGCGCCAAACGCGCCCGTCTGGGGAGCGTTACGGAGGAGGTCGTGCGGCGCGCGACCTGCCCGGTCCTGACCATCCACCCGGGCTAACGCGCATAGCGCCACTGGCGCCGGTTTCAACTCGTCGCCGCGCCCTCGCCGAACAACCGGCCGACGAGCCTGCGCTTGACCATCTCCACCAGCGCCAGGTAGGTGCCGGTCGCGATTATCAGGAACAGGAAAAACATCGCCGGCATCGGCACGAACCCGAGGTCGCGGCCGATCCGCGTAAATGGCAGCAGCATCCCGGCCAGCACCACCGCGACGACCGTTCCCGCCAGCGCATGGCTGGGCCGATTGCTCCATGGATTTCCGGCCGTGCGGATCACGAACAGCACCAGCGTCTGTGTAGTGAGCGACTCGACGAACCATCCGGTGTGAAACAGCGCTTCCGATGAGTGGAATATCGTGAGCAATACGAAGAAGGTCAGAAAATCGTAGATTGAACTGATCGGTCCGATTACGATCATGAAGTTGCGGATGATGCCGATGTTCCAGCGCTGCGGCTTGCGAATATATGCCGGATCCACATTGTCAGTCGGGATCGTGACCTGAGCGAGATCGTAGAGAAAGTTGTTCAGCAGGATCTGCGTCGGCAGCATCGGCAGGAACGGCAGAAACAGCGACGCCCCAGCCATGCTGAACATGTTGCCGAAGTTCGAGCTGGTGCCCATCAGCAGGTACTTGAGCACGTTGCCGAAGGCCTTGCGTCCCTCGATGATCCCGCTGTGCAAAACCTGCAGATTGTGTTCGAGCAGGATGATCTCGGCGGCGTCCTTGGCGACGTCGACCGCGCCCGCCACGGAGATGCCGACGTCGGCGGCGTGCAGCGAAGGCGCGTCGTTGATGCCGTCGCCGAGGAAGCCGACGACGTGGCTGCGCTGCTTGAGCGCGCGGATGATCCGGTTCTTCTGGCCCGGCGACAGGCGCGCGAACACATCGACTTCTTCGGCCACGTGCGCCAGCGCGACGTCGTTCATCCGCTCGATTTCCTGGCCAAGCACGATCCGGGTCGCGTCGATTCCCACCCGCGAGCAGATGTGCCCGGTGACCAGTTCATTGTCGCCGGTCAGAATCTTCACCGTCACGCCGTCGCGGCGCAACGCGGCGATCGAGTTTTCCACCCCCTCGAGCGGCGGATCGATAAAGGTGAGAAAACCGGCGAGCACCAGATCGGACTCGTCGCTGGCGGTGAAACCCGCGCGCGCGCCGACTGGCCGCCAAGCCACGGCGAGCACCCGAAAGCCTTCGGCGTTGAGCGTCTGATAGAGGTCGTGACAGCGCGCGCGCTCGGCTTCGCCAAGGGGAAATTGCGCGCCGCCGGCTTCATAGCTCAAGCAGGCGTCAAGGATACTTTCCGGCGCGCCCTTGGTGATTAGCATCCGCAAGCCGCGTCCCTCGACCACGATCGAGAGCCGCCGGCGTTCAAAGTCGAACGGGATTTCGTCGGTCTTTTGCCAGGCGCTCGCGTCCGCTCGATAGCGCTCGAGGATCGCGCTGTCGAGCGGACTCCGAATGCCCGTTTCAAACAGGCTGTTGAGATAGGCCAGTTGCAGCGGTCGCTCCGAGGGCTGGCCCGCGGGGTCGAGGGCGCGATCGAGCGTCATCGCCGAGGCGGTAAGCGTGCCGGTCTTGTCGCTGCACAGGACATCGATGCTGCCGAAATTCTGAATCGCGACCAGGTGCTTGACGATGACCTTCTCGCGCGCCATCCGCACCGCGCCGCTGGCCAGCGTGACCGTTGTGATCATCGGCAGGAATTCCGGCGTCAGTCCCACCGCCAGCGCCACCGCGAAGACCAGCGCCTCCAGCGCGTCCCGGCGCATCGCGATGTTCACCAGCAGGATGAACAGCACCAGAAATAACACCGTCTCGACGATCAGAATGCCGAATTGGCGCGTGCCGCGGTCGAATTCGGTTTCGGGCGGCCGTACCGCCAGACGCTCGATAATGTCGCCGAAGGCGGTCGCGCGCCCGGTCGCCACGATCAGCGCCGTGGCCGCGCCGCTGACCACCGAAGTACCGAGATAAACCATGTTGAACGGCAGCACGCCCGCCGATCCGATTCCGGTTGCGACGGCGGACTTTTCCGCCGGGACCGATTCTCCGGTGAGCGCGGCCTCATGCACGTGCAGGTCGCGGCTCTCAATCAGCCGCGCGTCGCCCGGAACCAGGTCACCCGCGGACAATCGCACCACATCGCCGGGCACGAGATTGCGCCGCGGGGCCTCGATCCATTTGCCGTCGCGCAACACGGTGGCGGTCGGCGCGACCTGCTCGCGCAAACGCTCCGCCGCGCGCTGCGAGCGGTACGCCTGGATGAAATTGAGCGCGACGCTCATCAGCACCATCGCCGCGATAATCGACGCGTTGACGATTTCGCCGAGGAAGGCCGAAGTGGCGCTGGCCACGAGCAGGATGAGCACCAGCGGATTCGCGCAGAAACGCAGGAACTCCCGCAGCGGTCCACCATGCCGGGCCGCCGCCGGCTCGTTGGAGCCGTAGCGGATGGCGCGCGCGTCCGCTTCGGCGGTCGTCAATCCGGCCGACGACGATCCGAGACGTGCGAACAGCTCGCTCAGCGCGGGCTCCGCGCCGGAGGCCGCGAGCCGGTCAGCCACAGGAGCCGCGGCGGTTGCTCCGGCCATGAATTCAGCGGTTGTGGTTGGCGGTGATTTGGACGGCATCGCCCGGCCACCTCGGTCTACGATGGACTCGTATGATGGCGCAGGCAATCAACTGCTTCAGCCGCCGTCTTCCGCCGCATAGCCAATCGGGAGCAGCGCGATCGGACGCCAGTCGGGCGCGATTTTCCCGCGAAAGATACTCTTTACGGCGGCATCGTCGAAAGCCCCCACCCAGCATCCGGCGAGCCCCGACATTACGGCCTGCAACCACGCGAAACTTGCCGCGATGGTCGCATCCTGGACCGTAAAGAGGTCTCGCCCTCTTGCGCCATACTTGCTCGCGGAACGTGACGGTATCGCCCAGAAAACCAATATCACCGGAGCTTGGGCGACGAAGTCCTGGCCGAGTGCGGCTTCCACGAGTTTCCGCTTGGTCATATCGTCCGAGACGACCAGCACTTCGCGGGATTTTAATCCGCCGGCGGACGGCGCCGAATCCGCGGCCGCAAGAATCGCCTCGAGATCGCGACGACTTATTTTTCGCGCTTGAAAGTTTCTGACGGAGTGGCGTCGTTTGAAAACTTCGTTCATTGCGCCGCGCCCCGCACCGATTGATTCGGATCCGAGTAGCCGCCACCTGCCGAGAGCCTCGGGGCGATCCCCGCGCGCGTCGGGAGTCGCGCCGTCGGGAGAGAATTGTTCAACCGCGCCCGCCCGCTCCGGAGCCAACGTCAGAATGCGACGATTGAGCGCCTCGCCAGGCTTTCCAGTCTCTCGCCCGATATATTCTAGTTCCAGTCCAGTGTGAGTCCCAGAAATAACTTTACAAAGACGCGGAATTTATCGAGGATCGAATCGGCGCTTACGATCGCCTTATCCGGTGGCGTAGCGGTCGATTTTGCCAACCAGCGGCCGGCGCGGGGAACGCCGTCGCGCGGATCAAGTGGCGCGGCGAAGATTGTTCCCGGGGCGGGGATGCGGTGAGCGAACGTGGCGGACGCGGCGATGAGAGCGATAATCGTATCGGCGCTGTTCCTTGTCGGCGCGGGTGCGGCGGCGGGATGCGCCGTTCAGCAAGCCACCGTAACGCCGGCGTCAACCGCGGCGCCCGCGCATCCGCTGCCGTTCAAGGGACGCCTGCTCGAAGGCGACGCGAGCGCGGCGCCGCCGGCGGTCGCGATGTCGCTCTCCAGCGATTCGCCGGTGACGTTTCTCTATCGCGAGGAATTGAGCCACGACGATTATCATATACCACTGATAGTAACGGCGCTGGATCCGGTTACCTATTTCGGCGCTCCGCTGGGCGATATCGGCGTGACCGCGTTTGCGTCGCTGTCGATCACCGAAGGCGATCGCGTGCTCGGCGATTACACCGCCAAAGTACACATCTCGAAGTCGTACACTCTCTATCAGGAGCCGATGCACAGCGAAGTGGAAGAGGCGGCGCGCGCCGCGGTGCGGGAGAAAATCGATCAGCAGCTCTACCGCGACCAGGACCGCCTGTCCCGGGCCGTCGCCGACGCGGATCAGCGGTCGACGTTCGCGACGGCCCCGGCGCCACCTGTGACGCCCGCTCCGGCGGCGGCTGACAAATGAACCGCCGCGTCGCGGCAATTCTGCGCGCCGCCGCGGCGTTCTTCGTTGCCGGATGCGCCGTGCAGGGACGTCCGTTCGAGCGGGCCTCCGCGCCGCCGGACAACGCGATCATCTACGTTTACCGGCCGTATCATTATGGGTCGTCGCTGCTCCGTCCCGCGGTGACCTGCGGCGAGGACAGCGCGCGGATCGGTCCCGGCGGCTACCACGCCTTCATCGTTCCCGAGGGATCGGAAGCGATCACGTGCGGCGTTCAGGGCGCGGAATCCGGCGACCAGGTCGAGATCGATCCACACACCCGCGTCTATTACATTCGGGAAGAGTTCGTATGGGGCGTGCTGAGCGGCCATCCGCATCTCAATCCGGTCGACACCGACCAGGCCAACGCGGAGCTTCAGAGCTGCTGCGTGCAAGAGCCCTGAGCCGGCTGGACGTTGACGCCGAATCAAAACGGAGCCGTGTTGATTATTGCGTTAATGAGGATTTTCGGCGCCTTGCCAGCGATAAGGTCGCGAACAAGGTGAGCCACGCTCTCGTCTTCAAGCCGCAATGCCTGTGCCGTGGCTGGAATTGAGTAGCGACTCGATAGTCATTCGGGCGGCTCGCCTGCGACCCTCGACCGCCCGATCGATGGCGGCGTCGTGAGCGCGCGGCGCGGCGCCGGGCTTTGACGGCCGAGAATAGGCGCCGGCCTCGCGAAGGTTGCCCTCGGCCTTGAACATCCACTTGCCGCCAGAGGTCCGCGCGGCCGCCCGGTTCATCGATAGAGTGCGCCAGGAGGACAGGAACACGACACGCCGGCAACGCGCAAAGTGAAGCCGCCTGAACGCGCCCGCGCGATCCACGACATTTGACAATTGCTCCGGATTTGATCTATTTGCGAACGTCTCCAGTTCGCCGCGACATTAAGCCCGGGAACGGCGCCAAAACCCGATCGAGGAGCGGATGGCAAATTCTTCACAGCGGACGCCGGCGACGAATGCCGGGGCGGTCGAACATTTTGACGCGATCGTCATTGGCGCCGGAATTTCCGGACTGTATCAACTGATTCGTCTGCGAGAACTCGGCCTCACGGCGCGGGTTTACGAGGCTGGCGGCGGAGTCGGCGGCACATGGTACTGGAACCGCTATCCGGGCGCGCGCTTCGATTCCGAAAGCTATACCTATGGCTATTCGTTTTCGGAAGAACTGTTGCAGGAGTGGGATTGGAAAGAGCACTTTTCCGGCCAGCCGGAGAACGAGCGCTACGTCAATTACGTCGCCGATAAATTCGACCTGCGCCGCGACATTCAGTTTAACGCCAATGTCGTCTCGGCCGCCTACGAAGAAACCGGAAATTACTGGGAAATCCGGCTCGATGATGGCGCCCGCGCACGGGCGCGATTTCTAATCACGGCCGTCGGTATCCTTTCCGCCCAAAACATCCCCCCGTTTGAGGGGATTGAGAGTTTCAAAGGCGAGTCGTTTCACACCTCGCGCTGGCCCAAGGAGCCGGTCGGCCTCGCTGGCAAGCGCGTCGGCGTCATCGGCACTGGCGCCACCGCGGTCCAGTTGATCACGGAAATCGCCAAAGAGGTCGGCCATCTAACGGTCTTTCAGCGCACCCCGAATTATTGCGCGCCGCTGCGCAACGGGCCGATCGATCCCGAGACTCAGGCCAGGATCAAAGCCAGCTATCCTGAAATTTTCAAAAGAACGCGCGAAACCTCAGCCGGCTTTATCCACGACTTTGATCCGCGGTCGGTCTTCGATGTGACTCCGGAGGAACGGCAGGCAAGGTTCGAGGAGTTGTGGGCACAACCCGGCTTTGGCAAATGGCTCGGAAATTTCCGCGACATCATGAGCAACAAGGAGGCCAACGAATTGTTCGCGGAGTTCGTCCGCAACAAGATTCGCGAACGCGTCAACGATCCAGTCGTCGCGGAAAAACTGGTTCCCCGGGACCATCGGTTCGGAACCAAGCGCGTCCCCCTGGAGAGCGGCTATTACGAACAGTTCAACCGGCCCAATGTGTTGCTGGTCGATCTGCGCGAGTCGCCAATCGAGCGGATTACGCCCTTGGGCGTCAAGACCAGTGACGCCGAGCACCAACTTGACGTGATCATCTACGCCACCGGTTTTGACGCCGTGACCGGGCCGCTAACCCGGATCGATATCCGCGGCGAAGGCGGCCGGTCGCTCAAGGACAAGTGGGCCGACGGTCCGCGCACTTACCTGGGGATTCAGAGCGCGGGTTTTCCGAATCTCCTCACCCTCGTCGGGCCTCATAATGGCGCGACCTTCTGCAACATGCCGAGATGTATCGAGCAGAACGTCGAATGGGTCACGGATTGCCTGAGATATATGCGCGAGAAGGGCTTTGAGCGCATTGCGGCCAGCGAGCAGGCGGAGGAAGCGTGGACCGGGCATGTCAACGAATTGGCCGCTGGCACACTCCTGTCCGAGACCGCTTCCTGGTTTTTTGGGGCGAACATCGAAGGGAAAAAACGCGCCATCCTGATGTACCTGGGCGGCGCCAAAGCCTTTCGGGCAAAGTGTGACGAGGTGGCGGCCAGGGACTATGAGGGGTTTGTGCTTGAATAGCCGCATTCGCGGCAATCGGGCGCGCGAGGAAGTAATCAGGCGGCCGATGTCAATATTTTCGAGGACAGGGATTCTGACGCGCGCTGATATTCGCGCGCGGGAAGCGCCACGGGCCGGACTCCTGAAATCGCGCATACGGCGCCAAGAGGCTATAGCCGGGTTCCGGGTTTCACCAATTGAAAGATCTGCGGGACTCGGCGAATGACGCAGCCGGATTCAGGCGCATTGATTGAAGCGCGTGATATTTATTATCAGACGTACGTCGCTTCGTAATTAGTATACGCCCGGATTAGCCTCGCAATCGATCGAAACATAAAAAGTGCGAAGCGTGCTCAACGTTGCGGAGGATTACGCCGATGGATCGTTTGAAGGGAAAAGTCGCTCTGATTTCCGGCGGCGCGCGCGGGCAGGGCGCCGCCGAGACGAAGCTATTCGTCAATGAAGGCGCGCGGGTTGTCATCGGCGACGTGCTCGACGGCGAAGCCCGGAAGCTTGCCGATGAAGTTAATCAGAAGGCTGGCTCGCGAGTCGCTCTGCCGCTGCATCTGGACGTAACGAGGGCCGACGACTGGCGCAAGGCTGTTGACGCGTGCGAGCGCGAATTCGGCGGACTTGACATACTCGTCAACAACGCCGGCATCCTCAACACCAAGGGCATCGGCGATACCAACGAAGAGGAGTGGGACGCGATCATCAATGTGAATCAGAAGGGCGTATGGCTGGGGATGAAGATCGCGGTTCCCGCCATGAAAAGGCGCGGCGCCGGCTCCATCATCAACATTTCGTCGATCTACGGTCTCATAGGATCGGGGGGTTCCGCCGCGTATCATGCGAGCAAGGGGGCGGTGCGTATCCTCACCAAGACCGCCGCCGTCGAATACGCCGCTGACAATATCCGCGTCAACTCGGTGCATCCGGGCGTTATAAAGACGCCGATGGTCGACATCTTTGAGGAGCGGGAGCTCGATGCGATTGCGGCGCTGGCGCCGATGAAACGCGCGGCGCGTCCTGAAGAAGTCGGCTATGTGGTCTTGTTCCTTGCAACCGATGAGGCCTCCTTCGTGACCGGCGCCGAATACGTGGTCGATGGCGGCTATACAGCGGTATAGACGTTCGGTTCCGGACGCCGGCGTCGGGCCGACCGCGAATTGAGGCGCGGTTTGAGCGCATAATTCGCGATCGCAATGCGTAACCGTTCGTTGTTCAAGACCGGCGATAGAGATACGCGAGGGACTGGATATTGTGGCGGTGGTGCTGGTCCTCGGCGGTCTTGTTGTTGTGAAGCACGGGTTTCGCCACGAGCGCCGCACACAGGCCCAGATGGAGCAGCGCCTTCTCGGCGTCGCCGAGCCCTCGCGCGGTGGATTCGGATCGCTTCTCGCCCTCGTCGCCCTTGGGAATAGTGGAGGCCCCGATGGTTACGATGCCCGCGCCCGCGCATAACTGGCGTTGTCGGTCCCGCCCATCGGCATCCGGAAAGTTAAAGAGGCGACGCGCTTGGTTAAGTTATCGAGCAGCCAGCCGTCTGACGCTTGGGATAAGCGCAACTCTACCGACTCTGGCGAAGCCAGTGTCTGCCTCGATAAGGCCAGCCGAGGAAATCCGCTGAAAAGCCGCGGATGGCGCGGCAGTATCCCCGCCATCGCAAGCTAGCGGCAAAAGTTCGTGATTTTTTGGGTGTTTTGGTGGGCCGTCGGAGACTCGAACTCCGGACCCGCTGATTAAGAGTCAGCTGCTCTACCAACTGAGCTAACGGCCCACCGCAACAGGGAGATATTTCGTAGCAGGAAGATTGGGGTGAGTGAAGGGATTTGAACCCTCGACCACCGGAGCCACAATCCGGTGCTCTGCCAACTGAGCTACACTCACCGCATTAATTTCAATCGCGCGCGGCCAGCGCCTGTGCCGTTCCAACGCGTTCGTGGCGCGCCAGAAGGGATTCGAACCCCTGACCCGCGGCTTAGAAGGCCGCTGCTCTTTCCACCTGAGCTACTGGCGCGATCGGGGCGAGCCGATTTGAACGGCCGACCCCCTGCTCCCAAGGCAGGTGCGCTACCAGGCTGCGCCACGCCCCGAAGCCATATCGAATAACATAGCGGAGCCGCGCTCTCAACTCGTTCGCGGGAATTCGCGATCGCAGCGACAGTATTGGCGCCGCCGGAAAAATTGCCGCATCGGCCAATCCGTTCCCGTGACATGGAGCGTCTGCTTGCCAGGGAAATGCCGACATCGCATCAGCGGAATGACGGTCTCTTAGGATGATAACGCAAAGAGCGAAATTGCGTCGATCCGGCAGTCGGCTTCGCAAAATACGAAAATACATAAAATTCAATAACTTAGAAGTGGAACTCAAAAGTTTCAGCCCGGCAGTTTCGCAATATTCGAAAAAAAATAAATCGGATAAACCAAGAAATCGCGGCATTTTAAGCGGCATCTTATTTGCTTCTGAATCCCGTCAGCGCTGTTATCTCCCCCCGAGAAGTTCAGCGCTTTGTCCCCAAGCAAGGCCGGGCTACTGCAACCGTAGGTCCCCCCAACGTGCGGTCGGAAAGGGTAGCCCGGCCGTTTTTTGTCCGCAGTTCGGCAAAAAGCCTCTCTCCGGTGGCTAACGTCCACCGTTGAAGCTCCGTCCACGGCGCGCGGCTGGGCATCGCGGGACGCGCCGGCGTCCTTCGATCATGAATACCGCATGGAACGGCATTGTCGGGCCGGAGTGACTTACTTTTTCCTCAAGAAAGCCAAGATACGCCGTCTGTTCCACACTGGCCTTCGGTCGACGGAGCCAGCGGAACGGTGTATCGCCCCCCGTCGCAATCAGGCGCTCGACTATCGGCCGCCCGTTTACTACGAAAGGAGATATCAGCAGGCGGCTTCTTGCCGCATTCCGACGCTCTTCGTTGAAACGGGGTAAGCGCGATCCGAAGCTCCAAAACTGAAATCCCGATTGGCGATCACGATCGGCGACCGACTCAAAAGACGCCCCGGAGCCCGGCGCTATTCGTGCGGCTTCTTCTTCCTGGTCTCATTCTCGCGCTCATGGCCAACGGATCGTGGGCTGACGCGGGCGGCCACCGCATTTCGCCGGCCGCGCCGTCCAGGAAGAACGCGGCACAAGTCACGACCCCGATGGGGAAGCCGCTATTGCGCGGCGTGCCGGACGACCCGATGCTATTCCCGCCGCTTGACGACGGACGGGCGGTGGCGGTCGCGCTGGCCCTGCACGTTATAGATCTCGCGTCGATCGACGAGGTGTCGCAGCAATACACCCTGAGCGCCTATATCCTCGCGAGTTGGGTCGACCGGCGCCTGGCGTGGACGCCGAGCGGCCCGGACGACAATCTGCGCCGTTACCATCACGGCGACGTCTGGTCGCCCACGCTGGTGGTGCTGAACGCGACCAGCCGGCCCGAATTTTACGATGTCGCGATCACGGCGCGGCCCGACGGAACCGTGAATTATTCGGTCCGGCTGGACGCGACGCTGTCGGCGAATCTGGACCTTCGCCAGTTCCCGTTCGACGCGCAGACGTTCGAGGTCGTCATTCATCCGCTGCGCGTGAACGCGGGCCGGGTGGTTTTCGTCAAATCGGACGAATCGACGTGGATGACCAATGAGTTTCGATCATATTCGCCGCTGGCGTCCTGGAAGCTGCTTGGGATGGCCTCGCGGCTCAGCCTGGTGCGAATCCCCGACGGCGCGGAGATCTCCGAGATGCGCTTCTCGATACGGCTTCAGCGACGGTGGGAATTCTATCTGTGGAAGCTTTGCCTGCCGCTGTTCCTGATGGTTTGCCTGTCATGGACGGTTTTTTGGGTGGACTCGCGCGATCTGGCCAATCAGGTGCAGATCGCGGTCACGACCATCCTGACGATCATCGCTTTTAGTCTCGCGCTGTCTTTCACATTGCCGCGCGTGCCGTATCTCACGTTTCTTGACGCCTTCTTTCTCGCCTCCTACGTGTTCGTGTTCGTCGCGATGCTGGAACTGATGGTTGTGCATGTGGCCCATCGGTCGAGCCGTGAGCGACGCGCCGCGCGTATCCGGCGCATTTCGCGATGGGCGGTGCCGCTCGCTTACGTTGCGATAATCGCGGCGCTCGCGATCGGCTTCGGCTTGTGAGGAGCCGGAGGCGATAGCGGCGCTCGTCGCCGGCGCGTACGCCGTGATGATGCCGCAAGCGAGAGGTCGACCCCCCGCAGACGCTTAGTCCTGGATTTTCAGGGCGTGGGAGGGGCAGGCGGCGACGACCGCGCGCACCTTGTCGTCAGAAGCGGCGGACGGCTCGATTACGAACTTGCCGTTTTCGACCTTGAACACCTGGGGCAGCGTCTTCACGCAATTGCCCGAATGGATACAAACGTCCTTGTCCCACGTCAGCTTGAGCGCCATCGCGGATTCTCCTCGCGTCATGATTAACGGTCGCTCGACGATGCGGCCGTCAGGCCCAACTTGCGACTTTCCCGGATGACGCGCAAGCGCCGCCGCCGCGGAATCGATCGCCGAGGCGCGCGCGGCTGCCTGCGGACCACCGCTTTCCGCCTCACGAAAACGCTTGGAAAGCGCAGGCCCTT
>JAJXYM010000315.1 GCA_021780585.1 Deltaproteobacteria bacterium | reverse complement strand
TCACGCTCGAGCTGGCGCCCGGCGCCGATCCCGGGACGCTCGCCACCGCCGGGCTCCATGCGCTCGAGCCCGGCCGGCCGCCGCTCACCGAAATCCGGTT
Source organism: Deltaproteobacteria bacterium (assembly GCA_021780585.1). GTDB lineage: Bacteria > Desulfobacterota > Binatia > Binatales > Binataceae > JADMIL01. Next base: position 2,774 of record JAJXYM010000315.1, on the reverse strand, counting down.
TGTCCCGGCGCGCGCGGGCGAGCGCCCGGTCCTGAGCCTGCGCATTCCTGAAGACCATCCGGCCGGCCTCTACACCGGCGTGATCGTCGATCGCGTCAGCGGCGCGCCGCGCGGCACGCTCGCGGTGCGGCTCGGCGGCTAGGGCTTCGCGATGGAGGCGGCGCCGCTCGCCAACGATCGTGACAGCCACGCGCGGCTCGTGCCGGCGATGCTGGCTGAGTATGGCGCGATAGCGCGCGCGGAGCTCGATCGCTATCTCGACCGGCGCGGCGCCTGCGGGTTCCTGAGCGAATTGGTGGCCGATTATCCCCGGCGCGGCGGCCGGATGATGCGGCCCGCCATCTGTATCGCCGCCGCGCGCGCCTTCGGCGCCCATCCCGAGGACGCCGTCGCCACGGCCGCGGCGATCGAACTTTTGCATAACGCGCTGCTGGTGCATGACGATATCGAGGACGCGAGCCTGGAACGGCGCGGCCGCCCAACGCTCCATCGTTTGCACGGCGTGCCGCTCGCGCTTAACGCCGGCGACGCGCTCGCCCTGATGAGTCTTGCGCCGCTGTTCGAAAATCGCGCGCGGCTGGGCGAGAGGCTGGCGCTGCGCCTGCTCGAGGAGACGGCGCGCACGGCGGCCGAATGCGCCGACGGTCAGGCGCTCGAACTGGGCTGGCGCGATCGCAATGTAATGGATCTTGGCGCGGCCGATTATCTTGAGATGGCGCTGAAGAAAACCTGCTGGCTCGCGGTGATCCATCCGCTGCGCGCCGGCGTGCTGATCGCCACGCGCGGCGCCGTGAATCCCGACGATTTCGTGCGCTTCGGCTTTCTCGTCGGCGCGGCATTTCAGATTCAGGACGACCTGCTCAATCTGGTAGGCGACCAGCGCTATGGCAAGGAGCGCGACGGCGATTTGTGGGAAGGCAAGCGCACGCTGATTCTGATTCGCCTGATGGCGGCGGCGGCGCCCGCGGAACGGGAACGGCTGACCGCGATTCTGGCCGCCGAACGCGGCGGCCGCACCGGCGCCGAAGTTCGCTGGATGCGGTCGCTGATCGATCGCTACGGTTGTATCGAACATGCGCGACGGATCGCTCACGGTCTCGCCGGCGCGGCGCTGCATGAGTTTGCCGCGCGCTTCGCCGCGCTGCCGGATTCGCGCGACAAGCGGTTTCTCGAAAAGTTGCCGACCTGGGTGATCGAACGAGACTAGCCGGCGCGGCGCGCGGGGGCGGATTGCGATCGCGTCCCTGACCATCGCCGGAACTGTAAATCGAGGCTCTGACAACGGTTGTCATAACCCTGGGAAGAGTTGAGGCATGGCCGATTCAGAATTGCCCAAATACGTCGTCGAGATCGCGGATTTTTTGAACTGGAAGGCGGTTATCACGATGCGCTTCCCGCACGTTGGGATGCGCTTTTATCCGCTGCGCGCCGATTTCGCCAAGCTCCAGAGCCTGTGCGACAAGTGGCTCAATTTCACCGCCGAGGAGGACGATCGGCCCCCGTTCAAATTCAAGCCGGCGGCGCCGTTCGTGATGCTGCAGACGGTCAATTACGATCGCCTCGAAGTCTCCGACGACGACGCCGAGCCCACCAGGGACAACCTCGGGTGGCTCAAGCAGCACGAGGCGATCTTCGCCGTGCCGCTCGAATGGTATCGCTGGGAGAAGGACAAATGGGTCTTCGTGGATTGGGCGATGACCTATCCCTTCCTCTATCTCGACCATCCGATTTCGCTCTGGATGGGCCGCGAGATGTACGGCTGGCCGAAGATACCGATCCGCGTGCCGCGGCTGTTCCCGCTGGTCAATCCGCCGGACCCGCGGGGCCGGGTCAGCTTCCAGTTCGGCGGCCCTCGGCCAGGGACGCCCGGCGACGCGCGCCGCAATCCCAATTTGTCGCAGCCGTATACGCCATTTATTGAAATCAATCAGGCGCCCAATGCGTTCTATCCGATGGCGAGCCTTGCCGACTGCTGGCGGCGCGGACCCGAAAAGATCGCGGGCGCGCTCAGCGCCTATTCCGGGATCGTCAATCTCGCGGCCAGCGCCGGCATGCCGCGACGGCTCCTGGGCGTGCGCGGGAAGGCCCGCCGCGGCCTCGAGTACGCCATCCGGTGGCTCCCGCAAATGGTCAAGATGTACGCGGGCGGTGGCGCCGGCGAGGGCCATAAATTCACGCCGTCGCCCTTCATGAAGAACAACATCACCCTCAAACAATTCCGCGATGTGAAGGATGTCGATTCGGTCTGCTACCAGGCGCTGGTCAAGTCCGAACTGGCGGTCGAACGCGTCTGGGGCGGCGGCTATCTATTCAATCCGATGCTTGGAGATCTATCGGGCGGCGTCACAATTCGGCTGCATGATTGCCAGGACAAGGACCAGAGGATTTTCGAAGGCCGAACGATTATCGAGACGTTGGGTCTGCGGGACGCCGAAATAATCGCCGCTCACGGCGATCGTCAGGACGGCAAAGTTCACGAGCTGAAACCGTTCTTCCCATTTTGGTGGGACCTCGATTTGACGTATGACAAGGCCGAAAATCTCGCCTGGCGCGCGAAGAATACGAGATGGTCGGTCACGTCCGCGCCGGGCGCGGAGCGCAAGCCGCGCAAGGACTACGTGATTCTGGGCAGCAGCGCCACCGTCGAACTCGCCGGTCCGCGGGATTATAAGCGTTCCAGGATGCTGGTGCTGCCGGTGCCGGCCAACCTGAAGCGACTCAAGCGGCTCTGCGAGGATTATCTCGACAACGACAGGTACTGGTTCAACCCCACC
>JAJXYM010000357.1 GCA_021780585.1 Deltaproteobacteria bacterium | reverse complement strand
GGCGCGCCGTCCTCCAACCCGGACATGCTCTACGAACGCGCGCCGTCGCCGGACGGCGCGCGCGCCGCCCCGCCGGATGGAACGAGCGCGACCGCGGTCCCAGCGGCTTCAGTCGCGGCGCCAGAGGCTTCTCCGGCGGCTCCGCCCGCCGCGCCGAATTCCGCCGCCGCCGATTCCTCCACGATCATGGTGCCGGACTCGATGCCCGCGCCCGCCTATGTGAATCAGAACGGCGCGATTCCGCCGGCTACCACCGTGATTCCGGGAAATACCGGCGTCGCGCCGGCGGACGGCGGCGACCCCGCGGACGAAAATCAGATTATCAACTACGAGGCGCAACAGAATCCGCAACTGATCGATCCGCAGCTCCATTCGTTGCAGGAATTCATGGAAGAAGGCTCCGAGACCTCGCCGTTGGGGATCGAAGTGCGCGAGGATCAGCGCAAGCTCAAGGACGGCGAAGTCGCCGACGGTCTGCTGGTGGTCGGCGTCGTCACGGGCAGTCCCGCCGCGAAGGCCGGCCTGCATCCGTATCGCCGCACCGCGCGCAATATCCTCGAGGGCGCGGCGATCGCCGCGTCGTTCGTCTTTCCGCCGGCGGTGGTCGCGGTGCCGATGATCGAGAGCGTGAATCTGGGCGAGAGCTATGACTTGATTATCGGTATCGACGGCGCCCGGGTGAGCAATTTCCTCGATTTCGAGGAGCATATGCGCGACGTCCAACCGGGCGAAATCGTCTATTTGAGCGTCGTTCGCAACGGCCGGCGCGTACAGCTCCCGGTTCCCGTCCCCAACCTGATCAAAGCTCCCGGATTTTAGCTCCGCGCGCGGAATTCAGGCGCCAACGCGATGTGGAGGCTTTACCTCGTTCGCGGATCGCGCTAGAAGGTTTCGTCCGCTGAGGAAAAATCCCGGCGAGATACGTGTGTGAGGTAAAACGGGGCATCAAGCGCCCGTGGAAAACGACATAAGTTGGGCTCCGAGCCTGGATCCAAATCGCGGACCGGGACCCCGAGCGGAACTGTTGCGCGCGTTGACGCGCGGGTCGATGCGGGGTTGCCGGTTTGGAGGCGGCTCCGCGTTTTTGTGTTTGGGAATAACCATTTCTCGCGCCCGAGGGGGCAGGTGGTTCAAGCCATGGCCAAGGATAAAATCCGCGTCACCGATCTCGCCCGGATGAAGGCTGATCACGCGCCGATCGCGATGCTTACGGCGTACGATTTCCCCTTCGCCCGCATCTTCGACCGCGCCGGCGTCGATATTTTGCTGGTCGGCGACAGTCTCGGGATGGTCGTGCAGGGAGCGGAGAGCACCCTGCCGGTCACGATGACCGAGGTGCTTTATCACCTTAAATTGGTCGCACGCGCGCGTGAACATGCTTTGCTGGTCGGCGACCTGCCGTTCATGAGCTATCAGGTCAGCCTCGAGCAGGCGCTGCGCAACGCCGGCCGCCTGATCAAAGAGGGCGGAGCCGAGGCGGTCAAGCTCGAAGGCGGGGTCGTCATGGCCGACACCATTCGCCGGCTGGTCGAGGTCGATATTCCGGTGATGGGCCATATTGGCCTGACGCCCCAGTCGATCCATCGCATGGGCGGCCATCGCGTGCAGGGCCGGCGCGCGGGCAGCGGTCCCGGATGCCGCGAGCGGCTGCTCGAAGACGCCCAGGCGGTCGAGCAGGCGGGGGCCTTCGCGCTCGTGCTCGAGGGGATCCCGGCCGAGTTGGCGACTGAAATCACCGAGCGCGCCGCCATCCCCACGATCGGTATCGGCGCCGGACCCAATTGCGACGGGCAGGTGCTCGTGATGCATGACGTGCTCGGCCTGACCGACGGTTTCCGGCCGCGTTTCGCCAAGCCCTACGCCAATCTCTGGCGCGAGGCGACCGCCGCCGCGACCAGCTACATCCGCGAAGTCCGCGAACGCGCCTTTCCCGCGGACGAACACTCGTTCCACGTCAAGGGAGCCTGACGGCCATGGAAATTATCGAAACGCCCGCCGCGATGCATCGATGGGCCGAGACGGCGCGCGGGCGCGGCGAGACCATCGCCTTCGTGCCCACGATGGGCTTTCTGCACGAGGGCCATCTGACGCTGATGCGCGAGGGGCGCAAGCGCGCCGCGCGGCTGGCCAGCTCGCTCTTCGTCAATCCGACCCAGTTCGGCCCACATGAGGACTTCAGCCGCTATCCGCGCAATTTCGATCGGGATTGCGAGCTGATGCGCACGGTGCCGGTCGACGTGCTGTTCGCGCCGGCGGCCGAAGCGATGTATCCGCCGGGATCGCAGACCTGGGTCGAGGCGACCGAAGTCACGCAGGGCCTCTGCGGCGGCCATCGGCCGGGCCATTTCCGCGGCGTGACGACGGTCGTGGCCAAGCTCTTCAATATCGTCAAGCCGCACGTCGCGCTCTTCGGTGAAAAAGATTTTCAGCAATTGCGCGCGATCCAGCGGATGGTCTCCGACCTCAATTTCGATCTTGAAATCGTCCCCGTCGCGACCGTGCGCGAACGCGACGGTCTCGCGATGAGCTCGCGCAACGCCTATCTGTCGCCCGCCGAGCGCGAACGCGCCCTCGCGCTCAGCCGCGCGCTGGAAGCGGCCGGGCGATCCGTCGCCGAGGGCGCGCGCAACGCCGCGCAACTGGCCTGCGCCGCGCGCTTCGTGCTCGAACGCACGCCCGGAGTCGAAATCGAATATGTCGAAGCGGTCGACGCCGAATCGCTCCGGCCGATCGAGCGATTCGACCGCCCGGTGGTGGTCGCGATCGCCGCGCGCGTCGGCGCGACCCGCCTGATCGACAACATGGTCTTCACGCCGCGCGGCTGACGCCTGAATCAGTTATCGCAGGGAGTTGATTTTTTCGCCATGCGCATCATGCTTCGCTCCAAGCTCCATCGTCTCCGTCTCACCGGCGCCGATCCCGATTACGAGGGGTCGATCGCGATCGACACGAATCTGCTGCGCGCCGCCGATATCCTGGAAAACGAGATGGTGCACGTATGGAACGTCAGCAACGGCGAGCGGCTGGAGACCTACGCCATTCTGGCCCCCGCCGGCTCCGGCGAAGTCGCCCTCAACGGCGCCGCGGCGCTGCGCGGCAAGCCGGGCGATATCATTATCGTCGCGGCGTTCGCGCCGATGGACGAGGCGCGGGCGCGCCGGCACGTTCCGCGGATCGTGCATGTGGACGAGCGTAATCAGATTCGCGAACGGGCATTGTCGGCGGCAAGCTGACCCGCCGTCGCGGCGGGCGGGTCATACCCGTTGATGCGTATCTAACGGAAATCGCTGGATTGACCTTATGAGGAAGCGCGGACCGCGAAATTGATCCGGCATGATCGCGAGATCGCCAGTGAGTGCGCGTCCATGCCGACGCCGTCGGACCGCGCTGGCTTTGTGGCGCGGCATGAATGGGCGGTTAAATGCGGCGCGAGACGATTCCGCCGCAGTGCATGACTCCGGGCAGCTCATTCTTTCTGTCATGCCCGGACTTGATCCGGGCATCCAGCGGTTTGGATTCGCGGGTCAAGCCCGCGAATGACCAATGGACGCTCGCGAATGACCCACAGTACCCGGCAATGACCAGCGACACCCACCAATGACCAATGGACGTCTGCGAATGACGACCCCATACGGGCGGAACGCCATCGCCGCGACGTTGGTCGAAACGCTGAAAAGCTCGAAGACGCCGGCCAGCGCGAGATTAGTTAGCTCGAAATTCCAGTTAACCGTTATCGCGCAAGCCGGCGTATGCGGCGCAGGCCTGACCGCCGATCAATAATAATCGACCGGGTCGATCTGGCGCTTGGCGCCGTACCAGAACAGCATATTCTCGGTCAGTCCCTGCCAGGTGAACTTACCGGGCGGCATCAGCAGCCGCTTGAACATCGACTTGAACGAGTAAAACTCCTTGGTGCATTTCCAGACGCCCTCTTCGACCTGCTGCGGCGAGAGGTTCTTGGGCACGAACATGCAGCGGAAGTTGTTCGTGTACATGTCGGCGTCCGGAATAAGCACGCGGTCCTCGGCCTCGAGCTGTTCGCGCATCGGCGTGCCCCGGCGCGGCGTGACCGTGTTGAAGAACGCTTCGGGAGCTTTGACCTCGTGCAGGAATTTGAGCGTGTCCTCGAAGATCCGCGGATGGTCCTCCTCGAGGCCGAACAGGAAATTCAGCGAATAGTAAATTCCGTGATGCTCGAGCCGCTTGAGCAGCTTCTTATAGTCCTTGGCGTGGTTCTGGATCTTGTTCATCGACAGCAGGCTGTCCTGGCTGATCGATTCGACGCCGATATTGACGTGGAAAACCCCCGCCTTGGCCGCCAGCTCGAGCAAATCCTCGTCGTGGTTGGAGTTCACCGTCCACAGGCACGAGAAGCGGATATTCAGCGGCTCCAGCGCCTTGAACAATTCCTTCGCGAATTTGTGCTTGCCGGTGATCTGATCGTCGATAAATTGAAAGCGGCGGAAGCCCGTCACCGCGATCACCTGCTTGATCTCTTCGACGATATCCTCGATCGGACGGGTGCGGTAACTCCCGCTGTAGAAGACCGGAATTTCGCAGAACGAGCAGCGATAGGGACATCCGCGGCTCGCCTGCACCGGGACCGCCTTGAACAGATAGCGGTTGAGCTTGAGCAGCTCGTGGCGCGGACGCGGCAGCTTTTTCAGATCATGCAGCTTGTCGGATTTGTAGGTTCGCTTGAGCTTGCCGTCCCGCCAATCGTTGAGCAGACCCTCCCATACCAGATCGGCTTCGCCCTGCACCACCGCGTCGGCGTGTTTGAGCGCTTCCTCGGTCTGCAGCGTGGCGTGAAATCCGCCCATCACGACCGGCACGCCGCGGCGGCGAAATTCGTCGGCGAGCTGATAGGCGCGCAGCGACGCGCCGATCGTCGTGGTCATCCCAACCAGGTCCCAGCCCGCGTCGAATTTGATGTCTTCGAGCCGTTCGTCGCACAAGGTAACGTCGAAATCGGAAGGCGTCAGACCCGCGATCAGCGGAATCATCAGGCCCATGATCAGCCGCCACCGCGTCTTGTGCGGCGTTCCATCGAGATGAACCGTGGTCGGTTGCACCAGCAGCAGTCGCGGTTTCTTCACAATTCCTCCTTGACCAATCCCTTACGCGCCGGTCCCCGCTTCGGCGCGTCGCCGCGCGTTCGCCGCCGGTCCGTCAGCCACCATAGGCCGGCGGCGAAAATCCAGGCGCCGAACGCCGTAGCCCATGCGAACCACGCGAGCCGATCGAAGATCGCGAGCGCCACCAACAGATAGGCGAAATCCCTGCCGGTCGCGCGTTCCACCCGGTGGAACCATTCTTCGGCGCCGTCGTCGGCCGTGCGCAACGCCCGATTCACCGAAACCGCGCAGGCGCCGAAGCCGCCCAGCAGCAGGCCGAGCAGCCAGAAATAGGCGCGGTCGTGGCTGACACGGTAACATCCAACCAGCAGACCAATAAAGACGGCGACATGCACCATGTTGTCAGTAAACACGTCGAGTCGCGCGCCCGCCTCCGATTCGACCATCCGCAGTCGCGCCAGTTCGCCGTCGACGCCGTCGATCGTAATCGAGAGCAGAAAGAGCAGGGCGCCGGCCAGCCGCAGCCAATAGCTGGTCGAGGCGAACAGCGTCGCACAGAGCATCCCCAGCGCGGTATTCGCGAGCGTGACCTGGTTGGGCGTAACGCCGATCCGCGCCAACCGATAGCTGATCCGCCACGACAGCCGCCGATCGACCAATTGGGCCAGCGGCGCGTCGGTGGCGACGCTTTCGGCCCGGATCGAACGCGCCAGCCGCAATTCCGCCTCCTGGCGGTCCTGGGGTCGCCCGTTGAGCGCGAAGGGCAGATAGCCGCGGGAGTTCAAAATATCGCCGGCCGCGCTCGCGGGGTCGCTCAGCAGCGTCGCCAACGGTCCCAGTTCGATCGTCCCGCCACGATCGGCGTCGGTGCTGACTACGCGCAGGCGCTGCGACGGTGCGGCCGCATACGCCGCCATGGCGCGGCGCAATTGCGAGCGCGCCAGGACCAGATTGCCGCGAAAGGCGATACTGGCGGCGTCGGACGCGAGACCGTCGCCGTCCGGCGCGACCCGGCGGAACGAGTCCACCAGCTTCACTTCCGGCCGTTCGGCGAACGAGCCCAGCGCGCGCGCCACTTCGGCGCGTTCGACGCTTCCGGTCTCGATGATGAAACGATTAATGCCTTCGCGCGTACATAGAAGAAGCAGCCGTTCGAGCAAGGGCCGACCGAAGATGCTGTCGCAAGCGCGGGACGGGACGCTAATGAGCGCTGTCTCTATCAAAGTAGCCAAATTAGAACTAGGTTCTTAAGCGAATCGGACGGCGGAGTCAATGTAACCGGCGCGAAATCGAAAAATAACCCGCATAATGCCGCTCCCCGCGACATTTATGCTATCGAATCATATTCCCACCGTCAGCGCGAGCTTTTGCGGCGTCTTGGCGTGTCTCGATGAAGCTCTGTTGAAATCGTCGCAGGCCGGTCGAGCCGGTTGCGTTCCGCTGTTAGACTGGCGCGTACGATGCGCGCTTTGCTGTTCGATTTTGGCGGGACGCTGGATTTTCCGCGCCATTGGCTCGACCGTTTTCTGGCCCATTATCGCGCCGCCGGCCTTGCCCTGACGCGCGCCCAGCTCGATCTCGGCTTCGACCACGTTACTCAAACCGCCTATCGCACGGCGGCGGACTTGCGTCACTTCGGACTCGCCGAACTGGTTGCTTATCTGGTCAGGTCGCAACTTGCCTATCTGCGCGAGAGCGGCGACGCCGCTACCCGGGAGGTAATTGAATCCGCGACCCGCGCGGGGCGATTATCCACGGCGGCGGCGCAAATTATCCGCGCTTTCGTGGCGGAATCGCGCGCCGGGATGGCCGCCAGCGCGACCGTGCTCGAATCGCTTGCGCCGCGTTTCCGGATGGGCGTGGTGTCGAATTTTTACGGCAATCTCGATCGGATCCTGGCCGAAGCCGGCCTCGATCGCTATTTCATCGCGATCGCGGATTCGGCGCGGGTGGGAATCTTCAAGCCCGACGCCGGCATCTTTACCTTCGCGCTCGAGCGACTCGGCGTCGCGGCCGCGGCCGCCGCGATGGTCGGCGATTCGCTCGACAAGGATTGCGCGCCGGCGCGACAGCTCGGTATCACCGCGATTTGGCTGCCCGGCGCGGCTTCGGCCGCTACCGAAGCCGCGTCGCAAACCTCCGCCGACGCCGATTTCACGATCGCGTCGCTGGCGGAGCTCCAGGACCTGCGATGGTGGCGCGAATAAGCGGCGCGATAATCGCGGCCGGGCGCGGCCAGCGGCTGCGCGCAGGCGCGATCGGTCTGCCCAAGCCGTTGGTCGAGATCGACGGCGAGCCGATGCTTGCGCGCCAGGCGCGGATGCTGGCGGCGGCGGGCGCGAGTCCGATTCACGTGATCGTCAACTCCGAGACCGCCTCGGTGATGCATCAGCGCGGACTCGAGTTGCCGTCCGGAACGCGTCTGATCGTGCGCGATACGCCGCATTCGCTCGCCTCGCTGCTGGCGCTGCGAGAGGCGATCGCGCCGGGACGGTTCCTGATGACCACCGTTGACGCGATGGCGCGCCCGGCGGAGTTCGATCGCTTCGCGGCCCGCGCGATCGCGCTGACCGATCCGGAGGCGGTTGAGGCTCTGGACGGCGCCCTGGCTGTGGTACGATGGCGCGGCGACAAACGTCCGCTGTTCGCCGAGTTGGCGCCTGACGGCCACATAGCGGGGTTTGGGGATAATCGATCGGCTTGGGTGACGGCGGGCTTATACCTGTTTAGCACGCGTATTTTCGCCTTGGCGGAGGCGGCGCTGGCTGGGGGTTTGGACGCGCTGCGGCGCTATCTGGCGCTGCTGGTCGATTCGGGAATGAAATTTGCTGCAATCGCCTTGGACGACGTAATCGACGTCGACGAGGCGGAGGATCTGGACGCGGCGCGCGCGATGCTGGCGCGGCGGAGCGACACGCTCTGACCGCCGGCGTGAGCGTATTGGCGGCGCGGGGACCGGAGTATCGGCGAATGGCGATGCGAGCGGTGGGGATTTATCGCGAACCTGAATTTTCGCCTGGCAAGGTCGAGGCCGACGCCGCGATTATCGACGCGGTGCTGGCCGAACTGCGCCAGGAGGGCCTCCAGACCGAGGCGATGGCGGCGTCGCGCTTCGTTACTGAGGGGCTCGCGACGCCCGCGCTGGCGCTCGCGATGTGCCAGGGCGAGCGCGCCCTGAGCCGGCTCGCGGCGGCCGAAAAAGCCGGCGCCGTGGTGCTCAATTCCGCACTGGCGATTCGCAATTGCTATCGCGACCTGCTCGGCGCCGGGCTCACCCATGCCGGCGTGCCCACGCCCGAAGGCGCGGTCGTGCGCACCGCCGAACCGCTCGATCTGAAACCGCTGCGCGCGCTCGACCTGAGCGCGCCGATGTACGTCAAGCGCGGCGATCTGCACGCGCTCGGACCACACGACGTGCGCCGCGTGGAGGGACTCGAGCAACTCGAAGCCACGCTGCTCCGCTTCGCGCGGCGCAACGTGCCGCTGGTCTATGTCCAGCAGGAGGCCGTCGGCGAGGTCGTGAAGTTCTACGGCGTCGGCGGCAGCGAGTATTTCGCCGCGATTCCGGAGGCGGAAGGTTTCGTGACCGACGCCTCCAAGCGCGCGCTCAGCCGCTCGGCCGCCGCCGCCGCCGCCGCGCTCGGACTCGAAGTCTGGGGCGGGGACGCGGTGATGCACGGCGACCGCTATTCGATCATCGACTTCAACGACTGGCCGAGCTTCAGCCGGGTCCGCGCCGAGGCGGCCCGCGCGATCGCGCGGCGGGCGCTGCGCCTGATGCGACGTCACGAAATCGGCGCCGACGCCAACGCCTGATGGTCTCCGCTCCCAATCGCACCGATAATGCTGCGATTACCTGATGGCGCTCGTGCGGACGCCTTTCGGACAGGCGTTCCGCGAGCATCTACTTGACTTCCCGCGTTTTGCGCGCCAGTCCTATCAGGCGCCGGCGTGATCGTTCGCCGGCCGGAAATCAGTGCCTGAGACCCGGATGACGAGGAGATGAGGACGGCGCAAGTTTCTTCCCGACGAATCGCCGCAGGCGACCCGGCCATGGCCGACCTGCCGAAAATCACCACCACCATCCCCGGCCCCAAATCACGCGAAATTTTTGCCGAAGAGCAGCGCCATATCGCTCCCGGCCGCCAGCGGATTTCCCTGCTCGCCGAAATCGCCTTCGATCACGGCCAGGGCGCGACCCTGACCGATGCCGACGGCAACGTCTTTCTCGACTTTTTCGCGGGAGTCGCGGTCGCCAGTCTCGGCCATGCCCATCCCGCGCTGGCTGGCGCGATCGGGCGGCAGGCCGGGCGGCTGATGGTCGGGACCTTCGCGACCCGCGAACGCGCCGAGGCCTTCCGACTGCTCGCCAGCGTCGCGCCCGGCAAGCTCAAACGGGCGCATCTCTACAGCGGCGGCGCGGAGGCGGTCGAAGCCGCGCTGCGGCTGGCCCGTTCCGCCACCAAAAGGCATGAAGTGGTCGCCTTCTGGGGCGGCTTTCATGGCAAGACCGCCGGCGTCCTCGGACTTATCGGGGACGAATCCAAGCAGGGCTACGGACCGCTCGAAGGCGGCCGCTATTCGATTCCCTATGCCGACTGCTACCGCTGTCCGTTCAAGCTGAAGCATCCCGAATGCGGATTGTATTGCGTCGAATTCGGCGAAAAGCAGGTGCGCAATTCGAGCGCCGGCGCGGTCGCCGCGATCGTCGTCGAACCGATGCAGGGAACCGCCGGCAACGTGATTCCGCCCGACGACTTCATGCCGGCGGTGGCCGCGATGGCGCGGCGGCTGGGCGCGCTCCTGGTCGCCGACGAAATGATCACCGGCTTCGGCCGCACCGGGCGCTGGTGGGGCGTCGAGCATAGCGGCGTAACGCCCGATATCGTCACCGTCGGCAAGGGGATGGGTTCGGGCTTTCCGCTCTCGGGCGTGCTGATGAGCGATGAACTCGGTCGGGCTGAACCGTTCGCCAAACCCAGCGCGTCGTCGTCAAGCTATGGCGGGAATCCGCTGGCGGCGACCGCGCTGGCGGCGACGATCAAAACGATCGAAGACGAAAAGCTGGTCGAAAATTCGCGCCGGGTCGGCGCGCTGATGCTCGCGCGGCTGCTCGAACTCAAGGAAAAATACGAATTTCTCGGCGACGTGCGGGGCCGCGGCCTGATGATCGGCCTTGACCTCGTGCGCGATCGCGAATCGAAACGTGAGCTCGGACGCGGCGTGATGGAGACCATCTTCAAGGAAGCGCTCAGGCGCGGCCTCCTGATCATGGGTTATTTCCCGCGCGTGCGGATCAATCCGCCGCTGGTTATTTCCGCGGCGCAGGCCGAGGCCGGAATCGCAATTCTCGACGAGGTCTTCGCCCACGTCCGTGACCATCTGAACTGGCGCGAGGCGGACTGAGCGATGGTTCACGATGCCGGGAATATAGCCCTGTTCTGCGATCTCGCGGGCACGCTGGTGGCGATGGACGAGACCCGCCAGTTGCCGATCGACGCGCGCGGCAACGTGAAAATCACGCTCTTGCCGAACGTGCGCGAGACCCTGATGCCGATTCGGGACCATCTGATTTTCGTCGTTACGAATCAGGCCGGAGTCAAACGCGGGCGCTTTTCGCTGGCGCAGGTCGAGGCGGCGATCTCCGAACTTGATCGCCAGCTCGACGGTATCCTCACGGGCTGGATGGTCTGTCCGCACGACGACGCCGACCGCTGCGAATGCCGCAAGCCGAAAGGCGGGATGATCGCGGAGCTGGCGGCGATCCATGGCGTGGATCTGGCCGGCTCAACGATGGTTGGCGATCAGGAGATCGACGCGCGCGCGGCCGCGGCCGGCGGCGTCGGCCGCTTCGTCCACGCGGCGGAATTCTTCGGCTGGAAGTAGCGCCGGCGCGGACCGGCGCGCCGCGTCTTCGTCCTCGCAGGCCGCCCGCGTGATCGCCCACGGTCGCCATCGTCTTCGCGAGCGCCACCTGGCCATTCGCCAACGCGCGTGATTCCGCCACCCTCGTCATCGCTCGCCGCCCGCCCATCGGTATGGACCCTCGGGTCAAGCCCGAGGGTGACAGCATTCGCCCGCCCGCGTCATCGCACACCGTCCGTCGTCGCCCGGAAATTCCTTGCCGTCGTCGCCCGGAAATTTCCTTTCTGTCGTTCCCTGGGCGAAGCCTTCATGTCGCCTGGGCGAATTCTTTCCGTCGTTCTCCAGCGCTTTTTTCCTGTCACTCCAGCGCCTCCTTTTCTGTCACCCTCGGGCTTGACCCGAGGGTCCACGCCGGACGTTATGGATTGCCGGGTCAAGCCCGGCAATGACGGGAGACCGCAATCGTCAATGATTTTTTTTTGGCGCATGGTTATGGATTGCCGGGTCGAGCCCGGCAATGACGGAAAACCGCGATCGCCGATAAGTTTTTTGGGCGCATCGCGGATGCGATGGTTTGCCGGGCGAAAAAAAGCTATTGCGGGACTTGACATCGAGCGCCGGTTTTCCTATAAACCGACCAAACGGTAGATATTGTCCGGGCTATATCGGAGGTTTCCACAATGGGCGCGTCCGCAATCGGAATTTCCCGCAAAGATAATTCGGCCGAATATCCTTCGGTTGAGGAACTTAAG